>NZ_FUYC01000004.1 GCF_900167125.1 Paucidesulfovibrio gracilis DSM 16080 | reverse complement strand
ACACCAAAAACGGGGGCAGTCACGAAAGCGAACTGTTCCGAGCATGTCCACTTACCCGCACAGCACCTTGACGCGTAAGCGGTAGTTTTCAAAATAGTCTGCTACCCTTTTTATATTGACAACAATCCTAAGCAAATATAGAAACGCGACCTGCCCATTGAGTTGGGACGAAAGAAAACGCCTTCATAGCTCAGGAGGTAGAGCGCGTCCTTGGTAAGGACGAGGTCAGCAGTTCAAATCTGCTTGAAGGCTCCAGCAAATAAAAACGGATCGTATTCCTACGATCCGCTTTTTTTATGGCTCCACGCCATGAAGACAAATGCAAATAATAAAATATAACAATACATTATAAAAAGGAACCATGTCTCTTTCGTCCTCGCCTCCACCCAAAGAAGATGTTCATTCCCCATAAGAGTCCCATTTTTCGCGCTTCGAACATTGTACCCTACCGAAAAGTGATGTAATCTTTGGGACGTTGTCATTTCTGTGAACCATTGGCCTCAACCTTCAACACGACCACGTGTCATCTGAACGGCATGACCGACATTCTGAGACGCCTTTCCGTCAGGGCCAAACTCGGCCTTATCTCCGCCACCATCCTTTTGGCGTTCTCTGTTGGCCTGGGCGTGTTGTACGGCAACATTCGATCCAACGTACTTGCAGAGATCGAAACCGAGCTGCAAGGCACCACCCAAATGATCACCAACATGGTGGAAACAGCTGCCGACGTATCCATCAAGAACTACCTTCGAGCATTGGCGGAAACCAATGTCGAAATACTCAGCAAGCTTCATTCCGGTGTTATTCATCAAGGCCTGGATCAAGCAAAAGCTCAGGAGGAAGCCCGGAAAATTCTTCGTAGCCAGCCCGTGGCGGATACAGGCTACATCTATTGTGTAAATTCTCAGGGGACAGTGACCATGCATCCCCATCCATCCGTACAGGGAAAAGACGTATCGGAATCCGCGTTTGTTCGCGATCAGATGCAACGCAAACAAGGCTTCCTCGCGTATGAATGGAAGAACCCTGGAGAACGGCAAGCCAGGGCAAAGGTCATGTACATGGCGTATTTTGAACCCTGGGATTGGATCGTTTCCGTTACGGCCTACAAAAACGAATTTTCCAGCCTCATTTCCGTTGAAGATTTTAGAAAACGCATCGAATCCATCCAGTTGGGCAAATCTGGGTATTCCTACATTGTCAGCGACAGCGGCGAAGTCATTATCCACCCATTCCTCAAGGGGAATCTCTTTGAAGTAGATCACGCGGAAGGCCTTCGCCTCCTGGAAGCACTTTCCGAACAAACCAGCGGCCGGCTGACATACCAATGGCGTAACCCGGATGAAATTCTATCCCGGGAAAAGGTCGTCTTCTTCAACCGTATCCCTGAATATGGCTGGATTGTTTGCAGTTCCGGATATCTTGATGAATTTTACGCCCCCTTGACCAAGATGCGCAACCTCATCTTGATCAGCCTGTGTCTTGTGCTCCTACTCACGCTGCCTTTGGTCCTTATCATCAGCAGAAATATCACCCTGCCCCTGGAACAGCTCACCCAGGCATTGACCTCCTGCAATCCAGACCAAGGGCAAATGGCACGAGTACAATGGGAAAGCACTGATGAGTTCGGCTCACTCGCAAAGCACTTCAACGGCTTCATGCGGAATATTGAAGAAGCGACCCAAGCACTGGCGAAAGAAGCCGAGGAGCGTGAACAGGCCGAAAAAGAGCTGCAAATCTACAAGCGAATCTTCGAAAGCGCCATGGAAGGCATCTCGCTGACAACACCAGACGGAACCATTGTGGCGATCAATCCCGCCTTTACCGCCATTACAGGATACACAGAAGAGGATATCCTCGGCCAACCCTCGAGTCTTCTCCGCTCGGAAAAACATTCCGACGAATTTTTCGCGCAGTTGTGGCAATCGCTTCAGTCAAAAGGCTCCTGGGCCGGAGAAATATGGAACCGCAAAAAAGACGGCGGCACCTACCCAGAATGGTTGAGCATCAGCGGCATCCTTGACGAGTCCGGAAAAACAACACACTATGTAGCGGTATTTCATGATATTTCAGCCATAAAGGATCATGAAAAACAAATTCGCTTTCTGGCCTATCATGATCCGCTCACCAGCTTGCCCAACCGCACCCTGCTGCTACAGCACCTGGAGCAGGCCATCAATCGGGCCAAAAGCCGTCAAGAAGAGCTTGCCATACTCTACCTGGATCTGGACAACTTCAAAAATGTCAACGACAGCGTAGGGCACGCCCTGGGAGATGCCATGCTGCTGGAATTCGTTGAAAGAATCCAAGCTGTTGTCCGCAAAACCGACACATTGGCACGCCTGGGAGGAGATGAATTTGTTGTCATTGCCGAGGAGTTGGTAAAAGAAAACACCCCACTGACGCTCGCAGAACGGATTATGGGTTGCCTTGAGGCTCCCTTCCGACTGATGGGCAGACAATTTTACGCCACCGCAAGCATGGGGATCACATTGTATCCCCAGGATGGTACCACCCCGGGAGAGTTGATTAAAAATGCGGATCTGGCCATGTATCAGGCCAAAGACTCCGGTAAAAACAGATACCATCGCTACACCAGAGAGCTGAACGCCCTCGTTACCAAACGAATTCAAATGGAAGCGGATCTCCGCACCGCCCTTGACCAGGATCGCATTACTGTCCACTTTCAACCCCGCGTGGCTC
Source organism: Paucidesulfovibrio gracilis DSM 16080 (assembly GCF_900167125.1). Taxonomy (NCBI): domain Bacteria; kingdom Pseudomonadati; phylum Thermodesulfobacteriota; class Desulfovibrionia; order Desulfovibrionales; family Desulfovibrionaceae; genus Paucidesulfovibrio; species Paucidesulfovibrio gracilis. The sequence continues at coordinate 190,212 of NZ_FUYC01000004.1, read as the reverse complement.
TCCCGGACGGCAACACAACGGGCGTGGAAGCGTTGGCCCGCTGGGAACTGCCGGATGGCGGCATGGTTTCCCCCGGCGAATTCATTCCTATTGCCGAAGAAACAGGTCTGATCATCCCACTAGGATTAGTGGTGCTGGAAAAGTCCTTGAACCAAATCCAGACGCTACACCAAGCGGGGCAAGACCTCTATTTGTCCGTAAACCTCTCTCCCAAACAATTTCAACAGCCTGACCTCGTGGAAAGCGTGGACGCGGTGCTTCGCAAAACAGGATTTCCCGCCAATCGACTGGAGTTCGAAATCACGGAAACCCTGATCATGAAACACCTGGAAACCTCCCTTGGTAACCTGCATCGCCTGTCGCGACGCGGCATCCGTCTGGCCATCGACGACTTCGGCACCGGGTATTCCTCCCTCTACTATCTCAAACGGCTGCCCATCGACGTGCTCAAGGTGGATCGGTCTTTTGTGCAAGACGTGGAAGACGATCCCAGCGACGCAAAACTCGTAGAAACCATTATTCTGCTGGCCAAAAATTTTGGATTACGCTTGGTGGCAGAAGGCGTGGAGACACAAGGACAGTTGGACTTTCTCAATGCGCTGCATTGTGATGAAATTCAGGGATATCTTTTCAGTAAGCCCTTACCGTTTGAGGCGTTGAGGCAATATCTTGAGCAGGACGGTGCCACCACCTGACCTTTCCACAAAACAAAGCCCCCGTCCAAACGCCTTCGGACGGGGGCACACCGCAGTATCAGGACGTGTGATCAGGAAACAAGAAAGGGTTGCAGGTTTTCAAAAACCCCGTGTCCCCCATCATGTCGTCGGACCTCCATCACGTCCTGTAATTTTTCCACCTGCTTGACCACCTGTTCCAACCGCTCGTCCTCGTTGACCAACAGCCAGGCCCGGCTTGTCGTTCCGTCCCCCAGGGGTACGCAGGCGATTCCTTCCACGTTGTAGGCTCTACGAGCAAACAATCCACAAATATGCGTCATCACACCCGGATGATTTCGAACATCCAATTCCAAAACTGCGGAGCATCGATTTCGTGCCGCTGTCTTCCTATCAGGCGCAGACATGACTCTCCTCCTTATCAGCTTCAATCATTTCCTTATTGGCGGCTCCAGGGGGAACCATGGGAAACACATTCTGCCCGGGATTCACGGTCAGATGGATCAATCCGGGACCGGTGCGGGCAAGAGCCTCCCGCAAATCCTCCGCCGGATCGGCACTGTCATCAAGATTGACGGTATTCCAGCCGAATCCCCGAGCAATCTGCATAAAGTCCACGGAATACTCATATCCCGAGGCAAACAAATTCCCGCTGTAAAACAATTCCTGCTGCTGGCGGACCAGGCCCAATGCATTGTTGTTCGTCAACACGAGTTTCACATTGGTCCCCTGCTCCACGGCTGTGGCCATTTCCTGGAGATTCATAAGCAGGCTGCCGTCTCCGCTAAAACAGACCACCGGAAGATCGGGACGAGCCAACGCTGCACCTATGGCTGCGGGCAATCCAAACCCCATAGTACCAAGCCCGCCAGACGTAAGCCAACGCCGAGGAGTGTCGAGCGGGTATGCCTGGGCTGTGCGCATCTGGTGCTGGCCCACATCTGTAACCACTACGGCGCCGCGTCCCACGGCCCGAGCCGTTTCAAGGACGATTCCATATCCGGAGAGCACATTTTCCGCATCCTCCAGATACATGGAGTGCTCCGTTTTCAACTCATGAACCCGCTCCAGCCATTGACCAGGCTTTCCAGCGCGAATATGCGGAATCAACGATTGGAACGCCTGCCCAACATCACCAACCATCGCTTGATGCGCGGGACGAATTTTCCCCAATTCGGCAGGGTCTATGTCCATATGGATGATCTTGGCCCCTGGGCAAAACTGTTCCACCTTTCCTGTCGCCCTGTCGTCAAACCGGACCCCTGCAGCAATGAGTAAGTCGCATTCCTCTAAAGCAAGGTTGGCGCATGGAGCCGCGTGCATCCCCAGCATACCCAACGAAAGCGGATGATCCGACGGCATGGCACCAAGCCCCATAAGGGTCATCACGGTCGGAATTCCCGCAAGCTCCGCCAGATTCTTTGCCAAAGGAGCCGCTCCGGACTGGATAACACCGCCACCGAGATACAAAATCGGACGCTTGGCCTCATTGATCATGGCCGCGGCCCGATTCACGTGCTCCGATTCCACAGCCTGCGGGGCATCCGGCAAGCCCGGCTCAGGCCAGGAAGTCATATCCAGTTCCCCGGTTTGAACATCCTTGGGAATATCCACCAGCACGGGACCGGGCCGCCCGGAAGCGGCAATTCGAAACGCCTCCGGGATGACCTGGAGCAGTTCTTCCACGGATCGAACCAAAAAATTGTGCTTTGTCGCAGGAATGCTCATGCCGTAGATATCCACTTCCTGAAATGCATCCGTGCCGATCATGGCGCTGGGCACCTGTCCGGTGATGCATATCACGGGAACGGAATCAAGCTTGGCATCTGCTAACGCCGTGAGCGTATTGGTAGCTCCGGGGCCGGAGGTCGCAAAAAAGACCTGCGGTTTCCCTGTGACACGGGCCATGCCTTGCGCCATAAAGCCTGCCCCTTGTTCGTGGCGAGCCAAGACATGACGAATAACAGGACTACGCGACAGTGCGTCGTACAGGGGCAGGTTCGCCCCTCCAGGGATGCCGGGAATAGTTTGGATGCCCTGCCGTTCCAGCAGGCGGATAAGAATTTCTGCGCCGGTCATGCGAAACATGTCTCGCCTCCTCGGGTTGTCCCTGAAAGCGCTTGCCGGCGGTAACCATTTTGGATTTTTCTAATAAAAAACCCCGCCGACCAGCGTCGGCAGGGAGGATGGTGCAAAAAATGAGCGGTCCCGCTACGACGCGTCGATAACTACTACGCTTACTACTACGCCTACGAGGGCGGAGAAGAGAGCCGAAGCGGATAGTCTGACGCGATTCATGCAAAAACCACCTTTGATGTTTGAGACACGGTATTCCCAATCACGAATACATGTCAATACGCTTGCGCTGTTTTTATTAAAAAAAGGAAATTTTGTTGAAACATGGAAACACATCTCCCTTTGGGTAGACGGTATTGTCACGGATTGATATGTTCAATCCATGAATGGAAGAATCATTCTTTTTACGGCCGGTCTTCTCTTGTCGGTCCTGCTTCCCTGCCTTGTGGCGGCGGACGCAGGTAATGGAACGTCCCTTGAAGGCAACTATGTTGTGGAAGGCTGGAACACCATCCCCCCGGACGGCCCGCCGGACTATGCCGGAACAGGCCGCATCTGGAGCATTGGCGCTACCTATCTCTTTGAAGCAGATATCGACGGCCAAAGATATACAGGCGTGGGATTGCTGGATCCGGACAAGGGGGTGTTGGCTCTGCAATTCAACGGTACGGATGGGAATGGACTAACCGTCCTCAAAATCAACATAGACAACCTCGCCGGAAGTTGGGTTTTCAGCGAGTCCCCCAAAGAGCTGGGTTGGGAAGTCTGGACGCCCACCTTTGGTGCGCCCTGATCGAAGGACTTTCCCTGCTTACTGACCGCGGACCAACGCTTCACGCAAGGCAGCCACCTCCCGGGCAAGCGCCTTGAGATGCTCAAATAAGGAATAGAGATTCGCTACGGCATCCAAAGGATACCCTTTGGGTACGCCGCTATTGCGCAGTTCCAGTAAATGTTCTTCCACCCGGTGGATATAGGGTCGAATTTCTTTTGGGACGACAGCCTCAGGACGCTTGCTCAATTCTCCGGCCATATGCCGAAGATTGCCTTCCAAAGCCTCCACAACCACCAGCAAATCCTCCCGAACTTCCTGGTGATATCCCATGCGTGGGAGCGAACGGGCGAGTCGGTCCAAAGCCCGCGCATGTCCGGTCAGCCGCTCCAACGTATCGACAAAACGATGCAGCACCTGCACCCGCTTTCCACTGAATGGGGCGGACTCCTTACGGGCTTTATCCAACAACTCCCTATTGGCGCGTGTCATTTCCAGGAGCTTATCCAAACGCTTTCTTTCCACAGCCGGCGCACCGGACAAGAGGTGCTCCAGAGCACTTCGATATAAAGAGGCCGCTTCCAACAGCTGAATGGACAGCTCGGTACGGAGTAACCCGGCCGCATGGGAGGGCCACAGCAGCCCGGATACAAAAACCGCAGCAAAGACTCCCACTGCAATTTCCAAAAAACGCTCCATGCCGACAAAAAACGGCGTCACTTCAGCTGGTGACCCCAAAACAACGATGGCCACGGTGATTCCGCCGATCCGAAAGCTGGCTCGCAGGGCCGGCACACTGGAACAAATCAGGATGACCACAAATACACCCACGGACAAAAGCAGTGCCGATGCTGGATAAATGGTCAGACATAAAATACCTATCAGCGCTCCGACAAATGTCCCCATGAGCCGCCACAGCCCCATACGAATGGAGCCGCCAAGGTCGGCCTGCATGACGATGACGGCGGAGATGGCCGCCCAGTATCCATACTCAAGACCGACCCAATCCGACACCAATAGAGAAATGTAGGCGGCCAACGCAGTCTTGAAGGCATGCCGCATCATTTGTTTGGTGGGCAGATAACGACGAAAAGAAAAACTCATAGAACCTCGGAGTCAAACCCGGAAAACAGCCGAGCCGCACGTTGTTGAGCCGCTCTTCGCAGCCCATTGATTTCTTCATGGTTTCGATCCAAAAGCGCAACCACATCCCCGTCCAGGGCGGTTCCCGCCATATCGCGCATGACATTCAAGACATCGGACTGTTGCATTCCAGCACGGTACGGCCGATCTTCGCTCAGGGCGGTGAATACATCGGCCACCGCCACGATGCGGCTGCCCAAAGACAACTCGTCACTCCCCAGGCCGGAGGGGTAGCCCCGACCATCCAAACGTTCATGATGATCCCCGGCCCATCGGGCAATGCGCTCCATGCCGGGCAAATCTGCCAAGACCTGCTCCGTATACATGGCGTGATCACGCATAATCTGCCATTCCCGTTCATCCAACAGCCCAGGTTTATCCAATATTTCCCTGGGAACAGCGAGTTTGCCCAAATCATGCAGATTACCGGCAACCCGCATGAGCCGCAAACGTTGATCATCAAATCCGATCATACGGGCCAGAACGGTAGCGCATTCCGCCACGCCGCTGGAATGAGTCGAGGTAAAACGGCTCCGAAAATCAATAATCTGAGAAAAAAGCAATGAAAGCTCCAAAACCTCGGGAGGCTCCAACATCTCCGGCGGGAGCTGTGAAGAGGCCATGGAACGCAAGCGCTCCTGAGGTCGCTCTGCTTCCGTCCAAAAAGTATGTTCCGGAGCATAGGATAAAAACAAATCCACGTGCTCAGGGTCAAGAAGTCGCCCTGCCTGGAGCCGGATACGCTCACGAATACTCTGTATCTGCATATGCAAGGGTCCCCCCCTGTCGATAAGGGCATCAACCCTATCGGCCAGCTGCAAAATACCGGCTCCAGGAAGGACTTCACTCATTTCCCGCATATCCAGATAGGAGGTATGGTGCAGCCGGACATACTCCGCGGGACGGCGCAGTCGCGGATACGGCCGAAGGAGCCGGTATCCGGCCTCGGCATGGACTGTTCCGTCATGCTCAAACTGCAATGCGTCCAAACGGCTGGTCAAGGACAACGCCCCGGCATCATGGAGCAGCCCTGCCACCAAAAGATCACGACAAACTCCACTGGAAAACCCGGCGTCCGTAGCGAGCCGAAACGCGAAGTAGCCCACACGGACATGGTGGTCCACTACGGCCTTACTCACCAAATCCATGGTTCGTGACAGACAATGGATAAAATCCACCAACGCCACATTCTGCAGAGGTGCCATTCTTATCTCCCTACACAATTGTATCCCGCAAAAAGGCAAGGTTGGATAGCCTCGGTTGAACACATTGTCAAAAGAGAAAACAGTCCGCTATAGTTACCTGGACTTCTTGCCCATTGATGGCATAATTTTGTTCGCCTTCGAATGAGGGCTTCGCGCTTCACACCCCAGCAAGGCAAAACGGATGGCGTATCAGCGAATGGTCAAAAACCCACGTTTACGGTTCATTGTCCCCTTGGTAGGTCTTGTATCCGTGCTGCTTGTGGCCGCGTTGTACGTTCGACACCCTCGAACGCTCTCACTGATCGACCTACGAATATATGACCACTTGCTGCGCACCAATGCCGCCAATACGCCGCACCCTGCGCTGGCCATAGTTGATATCGATGAGGACAGCCTCCGGCGCCTGGGCCAATGGCCATGGCCGCGGCATCGCATTGCCCGGCTTGTGGACCGGCTGAACCAGGCCGGAGCCGTTGTTGTTGGGTTGGATATCCTCTTTGCCGAACCGGACCGCACCTCTCCCCAGCGCATCCTAAGCGACCTGGAAACGTCTTTCGGCCCGTACCTGGAAGAGACGCCGTCCATTCAGGGAGTTCCCGACATCTTGCGCGACAATGATCAACTCCTGGCGCAGACGCTTGCTACCGGTCCCTATGTACTTGGCTATGCATTTCGATTTGACGCCCCGGCCCAAGCCACACAGACAGTATCCTCCGTTCCCTCTGTGGGGCTGGTAACTCGAAGCCTGACACCGCAACTCGTCATGGCTCCAGAAAAACTGTTGCCCACGGCCCGGGAGATCACCCCGCCATTGGCCATACTTGCCCGAGCTGCTCCGGCTTCGGGATATTTCACGACGCGCACCGACCCGGACGGCACTGTTCGGCGTGTTCCTCTATTGGTTCGATTCAATGGCAAGGCCTATCCCAGCCTGGCTTTGGCGACGTTGCTCCAGGCTTCGGACACGCAAACCGTCATACTGAACTATTCAGAACGCGGCACAGAAAGCCTTGCCGTAGCAGGAACCAATATCCCCCTCGGCACTTCCGCTAATTTTCTCGTTAATTACCGAGGCCCGGAAAATACCTATCCGTATGTCAGCGCAGAAGCGATCCTGCGCGGCTCTCCCGAAGCGTTCCAGGCCGTGAATAACAAAATCGTTTTTGTCGGCACGTCCGCAGCCGGTCTCAAAGACATTCGTACAACTCCCTTCAGTCAGAACTTTCCCGGAGTGGAAACGCATGCCACCATTGTAGACAACATCCTCAGCCAGGATTTCATTCGTATTCCACCATGGGCTCCCGGTCTGGAAATGTTGGCGTTACTGGGTTGCGGACTTCTGACCGTGGTTCTCCTTGCCAAGGCGCGAGCAGCGTGGCTACTGCCTCCCTTGCTGGGGCTGGGTGTAGGCATCTGGTATGGTGCCGACCATTTGTTTGCCGAGTATCATTATTTTGTTTCACCGTTCTATCCGCTTCTCTGCCTGGTGCTGACCTTTACAGCCATGACCATCGTCAAATTCTGGCGCGAAGAGCGCCAAAAACAGTTCATCGAAGGAGCCTTCTCCCACTATCTTGCCCCCGCAGTCATCCAACGGATCGTCAAGAATCCAAACACGCTGACTCTGGACGGCGAAGAAAGGGAAGTTACGATCCTTTTTTCCGATATTCGGAACTTTACCTCACTTTCCGAACAACTCCCCCCTTCACAGGTGAGTGAACTGCTCAGAGAATATCTCACCCCAATGACCAGAATCATTACAGAACGAGATGGCACGTTGGACAAATTTATCGGAGATGCGGTTATGGCTTTTTGGAACGCTCCGTTGAACGTCCCGTTGCACCCTCAAAAGGCACTGGATGCCGCGCTGACGCAATTACAAATTCTTGGAAAACTCAACCAGCAGTTCGAACAGAACTTTGGACTGCGGCTTGAAATAGGTATTGGCCTACACAGTGGAATCGTCCGTGTAGGAAACATGGGGTCGGCGGATTTGTTTGACTATACCCTTATCGGGGACAACGTAAACCTTGCCTCCCGTCTGGAGGGGCTGACCAAATATTACGGACTGCCCCTGCTCGTCAGTGAAGAGGTGGCAAAAGCCTGCGAAAATTATGCGGCATTCTGGGAAATAGACAGAGTACGGGTCAAGGGCCGGGAGAATCCTTTGACTATATATGCGCCGATTTCTCAAGAGGACAGGGTCAAAAGGGAAACTGAGCTGAACCGATATGCCCAGGCAAAACAATATTACTGCAATGGTCGATTCGCTGAGGCACAAGAAGCCTTCGCACTTTTACAACGCGACCACCCGGATTCGCGGCTCTATAAAATATTGCACAAACGCTGTGCGGAACTTGAAACGGCCTGCCCAAGGAATTGGGATGGCGTATACACGCACGCCACAAAATAAAAACCAAAAGACAAATAAATTCCCAATGGTGACCGGTTCAAGATCTACCTCGGCCGAGCCGCTGGAATTCCCTTAAGCAACAGCTCTTCGGCCTGCTTGGCTGGCACAGGCGGAGAGTACAAATACCCCTGTCCTAATTCGCAATGCAGGGAATGCAGCAGGTCGGCCTGTTCTTCCAATTCAATGCCCTCCGCCACTACGGCCATGCGCAAACTATGCGCCAATGTGATGATGGCCCGGACGATTTCCGCATTTTCAGTAGAGTCAAGAATGCGGCGAACAAAACTCAAATCGACCTTCAGCTGATCCAAAGGAAATTTTTGCAGATAACTCATGGACGAATAACCGGTACCAAAGTCGTCCATGGAGATACGGATCCCCTCTTCCTTAAGCCGTTGCAGACGCAGCAGCGAAGTTTCCACGTTATCCATGACCGTGGATTCCGTGATCTCCAGCTTAAGACGCCCAGGCTGCAGGCCGGACTTTTGCAACGCGGTGATGACGTCTTGCACCAAATCGTTATTCCGGAATTGACGGGCGGAAATGTTCACGGAAAGCTGCAATTTCTCGGCTTGCTCATGCTCCCTGCCCCACCGGGCCAAAGTCCGGGTGGACTCCTCCAGCACCTGTCGTCCAAGATCAATGATCAATCCGGTCTCTTCAGCCAAGGGGATAAACTCTCCGGGACTGACGATACCACGCTCAGGGTGCTCCCAGCGCACCAAAGCCTCAAAGCCTGCCAGCCCACCGTGTTCCAACGAAACAATCGGCTGATAGTAGACCCGAAACTCCCGCTCCTGCACCGCTTTCCGCAAATCGTTTTCCAGGTGCATAAGGTCCACGGCCCGCTGCAGCATTCGATCATTATAGATATCGAATCGATCCCGCCCGGACTCTTTGGCCCGGTACATGGCAATGTTGGCCTTCTGCAACAAGTCGCTTGGACGGTCATCCTCCTGGGCGCCGAGAACCACGCCGATGCTCACCGTCGTCTGGACCTGATGTCCCTCGATAAGAAACGGCTCACGAAGTTGATCCAGCACACGACGGATCACCGTGAACGCTTCTCTCGGAGCATCCAGCTCCTCAAGAAGCAAAACAAATTCGTCACCTCCGAAGCGGGCCACCGTATCCATACCTCGCACACATTCCCAGAGCCGCTTGCTGACCTCGACCAAAAGCGAATCCCCGAAAATATGCCCCAGGCTGTCGTTCACTACCTTGAAACGATCCAGATCCAAAAACACCAGGGCAAAGTGGAAGTCTTCGTGTCGATTGGCGCGTTCCATGGCCCGGGCCACCCGGTCCATAAGCAACGTACGGTTGGCAAGCGCTGTCAACGGGTCATGCAACGCTTGATGGCGGAGCTGAATCTCCATCTTTTTACGGTCGGTAATATCCCGCAGAGAACACCGCAGCCCAAGGGATTTTCCATCATCCTTCCGCACGTCGAATTTAACCAGGCTGATCCAGCGCTCCCGACCATCTTTGCGAAAAATCCTGAAGTCGAAGGAGTCGCCGTCCACCCGCATTTCATCCGCCATGAAATGACGCCAGGAATCGTAATCCTCATCCAGAATAATCCGGCGGAAGATGTCCTCTCCGTCAATAATCTCGTCTGCAGTGTACCCGCTGATCCGCTCACAGGAAGGGCTACAGTAAAGAATCTTATCGTTGGGAGAAAACCAAATTTCCCAGTCGTAATTGTAGTCAGCCACCGTCCGGTAACGCTCTTCCGAGGCCTGCAACGCCTGGCGCTGAGCGTATAGATCAAGAAAAACCCGGACCTTGCTTTGCAGAATTTCCGGCTCAACGGGCTTGAACAAATAATCAACGGCACCGAGTTCGTACCCCTTAAAAACGTGCCGCTGCTCTTTACTGATGGCGGTAACGAAGATAATTGGAATGTCCTCGGTCCCACCTCGGGAGCGCAACTGCTCCGCCGTCTGAAACCCGTCAATTCCGGGCATCATAACGTCCAGCAGAACAAGGACAAAATGGTGCTGCATCGCCAATTCAAGGGCTTCCTCACCCGAAAGCGCAAGATGGATCTCTGCATCAAGTCCACGCAGCATTCCCTCAAGAACCTTCAGGTTGACCCTGTCATCGTCAACAATCAGTATTTTGGCCTTGTCGTACGTCGTCTCACCAGCTTCCGAAGGCATTGTGCTCCTCTTTCGCATATCGCCAAGCATTCTGCATGTTGAACCTAGCACAGGACAAACCTTTGTGGAAGTCATCAAAGCGGCCGAAGATGTATTTTCGTTTCCTGCGCATTGACAGCCGGTGACAATGAAACTAGTTGCCAAGGAAGCCGACTCCACCCGGCCTCGCGTCTGCTTTTACACAAGCACGGAAGCCTGTGGATCGCTCCTGACAACAGGAACTGCTCGGCACATGGTCCCCGAAGACGACAACACAATCGCCCCACCCACCCGGCGAAGGCAGCCGGAAAAACCGGCAGGAGTTGCCCATGAGCGAAACCACATTCGATTCTTTCCGCGACACGCTGAATGAATGTCACGAGTGGCCCTGCAAATACACATTCAAATTTATCGGCCCAGAAGCCTGCGCAAGGGAAGCGGCCGACCTTTTCCCCAAGGAAAGCGTCAGCAAGAGACCCTCCCGGACAGGGAAATACATAGGAGTCACCGCGGAAATAACCGTGCAATGCGCCGAGGACGTTCTTGACGTATACCGCAAAGCGCACAACATCAAGGGACTCATTTGCCTGTGATTCAAATGCGGTAACAACTGTTTGGCCCCCTGGCCGCGCCGACCCAGTCTTGACTTCCTGGGCCGCTTGCCCCAAGCTATTCAGCGATTTTTTGCGGCACTTCGCCGCCATTACCGCCCTGGAGGACCAACTTCTATCATGAGTGATTACAAATCCACCCTGCTGCTGCCGAAGACCAGCTTTCCCATGAAGGCCAACCTGCGCCAACGCGAGCCTGAAGCCCTGGCACGCTGGGAAGAAAACCAGACCTACGCCCGCATGACGGAGTCCAATAACGGCGCGGAACGTTTCGTGCTGCATGACGGTCCTCCCTATGCCAACGGCAATATTCATATGGGTACCGCCCTGAACAAAATCATCAAGGACATCGTGGTTAAATCCCGCAACATGCAGGGGTTCCAAGCCGAATATGTTCCCGGCTGGGATTGCCACGGCCTGCCCATTGAACACAAGGTCGAACAACAGCTCAAAGAAAAGGGCAAAACCGACCTGCCGACCACGGTTATCCGTCGGCTCTGCCGCGAGTACGCTACCAAGTGGTTGGACGTTCAGCGCAAAGATTTCAAACGCCTCGGTGTTCTGGGCCAATGGGATAATCCGTATGTAACCATGACCCCGGAGTACGAAGCCGCAACTGCCAGGGAATTGGGTCGGTTCATGGCCGAGGGGTCTGTGGTTCGCGGTAAGAAGCCTGTGCATTGGTGTTGTGATTGTCACACCGCATTGGCTGAGGCAGAAGTTGAATACGAGGACCACACCTCCCCATCCATTTACGTGCGTTTTCCCTTGAAGAACGCCGACCTTTCCCAAATCTGCCCCCAGGCCGACCCGGCCGCCACCTGGATCGCCATCTGGACCACCACGCCCTGGACCATCCCTGACAACATGGCCGTGGCTGTGCATCCTGACTTTGACTATGTCTTCGTCCAGACCGAAAGCGGCACCTACATCCTAGCCGAAGAACTCCTGGAATCCTGTGCAGAGCTGTTCGGCTGGAACGAGCATGGGATCATCAAACGGGTCAAGGGGGCCGAACTTGAAGGACTCCAGGCTGAGCACCCCATCTACGGGCGCCCTTCCCCCATCGTACTGGCTGACTACGTAACCCTGGACACGGGTACCGGTTGTGTGCACACCGCACCGGGGCATGGTCGCGAAGACTTTGAAACCGGCCAACGGTACGGACTGGAAATTTATTCCCCCATGGATGACGCGGGCGTTTTCCGCAAGGAAGTGGAATTCTTTGCCGGACTCAATGTCTGGGACGCCAACCCCAAGGTCATCGAAAAATTGAAAGAGCTGGGCAAACTCCTGGCCTCTCAAAAAATCACCCACTCCTACCCCCACTGCTGGCGATGCAAAAAGCCGGTCATTTTCCGGGCCACGACCCAGTGGTTCATCAGCATGGCCGCCAACGATCTGCGGGAGCGTGCCCTCAAGGCCATCCGTAACGATGTGCGCTGGATTCCAGCCTGGGGCGAGGAACGCATCTACGGCATGATCGAAAAACGCCCTGACTGGTGCATCTCCCGCCAACGCAACTGGGGCGTTCCCATTGTGGCGTTGATCTGCGAGGAATGCGATGAGGCTTGGCACGACCCTGAATGGGTGTTTCGAATCGTAGACCGTTTTGCCGAACACGAGCACGGATGCGACTATTGGTTTGATGCTCCCATGGAGGAAATTACCGAAGGCGTTCCCGTTTGTCCCAAATGCGGCGCTCGCAAGTGGAAACGGGAGTCCGACATTTTGGACGTCTGGTTTGATTCCGGCACCAGCTTTGCCGCAGTATGCGAACAGCGTAAGGACGTGGGATACCCCGCGGACCTGTACCTTGAAGGCTCTGACCAGCACCGTGGTTGGTTCCACAGCTCACTGCTGGCCAGCATGGGGACGCGGGGCAAACCGCCGTACAAGTCCGTGCTCACCCACGGATACGTCGTGGATGGCGACGGGCGCAAAATGTCGAAATCTATTGGAAACGTTGTTGCTCCAAAAGAAATCATCGACAAGTACGGCGCGGAAATCCTGCGTATGTGGGTTGCCTCCTCCAACTATCAAGAGGATGTGCGTCTCTCGACTGAAACCTTGGACCGGCTTGTGGACGCCTACCGACGCATCCGCAACACCTGCAAATTCCTGCTCTCCGTTCTCAATGATTTCGGGCCGGAAAACGCCGTCCCCGTCAAACAGCTGCTCGGTCCCGACCGATTCCTGCTGGACGTCATGGCGCGCCGCCACGAGGAAATGCAGCAGGCGTATACGGAGTATGAATTCCACAAGGTGTATCATACACTGCACAACACCTGCGTAGTGGAGCTTTCCTCCTTTTGGCTTGATATTGTCAAAGACCGCCTCTATTGCGAGTCCCAGGATGGACTCAAGCGTCGCAGCGCCCAAACCGTAGCTTGGCAAGCCCTGCTCACGCTGATCAGAGACATGGCACCAATCCTTTCATTTACTGCGGAAGAAGCGTTCTCGCACCTTCCTCAGTCGCTGAAACCTGCCCTGCCCACGGTTTTCTCTCTGCGCTTTGACCCGCTTGAAGCGGAAATCAGCGATGAGGAGCGTTCCCGTTGGGAACTGCTGCTGGAACTTCGCGGTGAGGTCACCAAGGCCATTGAGCCGAAACGCAAAGAAGGGCTTGTCGGCAAATCGCTGGACGCCAAGATCACGCTCTACGGCTCGAATGAATTGCTGGATCGGCTGGACGGTCTGGATCTGTTGGAATTCTTCATTGTCTCGCGTGTGGAGTTGCAGCCTGAGGCCAACATCCCGAAAGGAGCCTACCGATCTGAGGAAATCGAGGGACTCGGCGTTGTGGTGGAGCACGCCCAGGGTGAAAAATGCCAGCGCTGCTGGCGTTTTGACGACCAACTCGGCACCAATTCGGAATACCCGGATGTCTGCCCCAGGTGTACCGCTGTTCTGACCGAGGCATAACTTGAAAAAACGTTTTCTTACGACCATTACCTGGGCCTTGGTGATTCTGATTCCTGACCTGGTCACCAAGGCTCTGGTTCAAAAAAGCTTTACCCTGTGGGAAAGCCGGGAGATCATTCCCGGCTTCTTCAACCTCACCCTCGTGCACAATATGGGCGCGGCTTTTGGATTCCTCAACAACAGCCAGATCGACTGGCAAACACCTTTTTTCGTGGCCGCCACCCTTTTTGCCATGCTCTTCATCCTCTGGTTGGTGCGGCAGGAAGACGAACTGGGACACACCGGCATCACTGGACTTGGATTGATCCTTGGCGGAGCCGTAGGCAATCTCATTGATCGCCTCAGTCATCGGTACGTCATCGACTTTTTCGATTTTCACCTGGCAGGATGGCACTGGCCCGCATTCAATATCGCGGATTGCGGCATCACCATAGGGGCGGGACTCGTTCTTCTGAACTACTGGACAAGGCAACGCAATGCACCCGATCCTGATTGAACTGGGGCCGCTGACCATCCACACCTACGGTCTCTTTGTGGCTCTGGCCTTCCTCATTTCGATCTGGTGGGGTCAACGGGAGGCTCGTCTCGCAGGACTTGACGCTTCCCTGGTACCCGATTTGGCCCTTGCGATCTGTTTTTCCGCCATTCTTGGCGCACGCCTTGTCTATGTCATCATCGAGTTCCCCTTTTTTTTGGAAAACCCGCTCCATGCCTTCATGTTTTGGCGTGGAGGCCTTGTTTTTTCCGGGGGACTGGCCTTGGCAATCGTTGTAGGATGGTTTGTGGTTCAACGCAAAGGACAATCCCCCCTGCGTTGGTGCGACGCCGCCGCCCCGGCCATCGCCTTGGGCCAGGCCATCGGACGGCTTGGCTGCCTCGGTGCGGGTTGCTGCTACGGCAAACCCACGGAACTGCCCTGGAGCATCGTCTTCAACGCTCCAAACAGCCTGGCCCCCACAGGGATAGCCCTCCACCCGACTCAAATCTACCATGCCCTGGCCTCCCTGTTTTGTTTCCTTCTCCTCGTTCTGTTCCGCCGCCCTCTCAAGATGCCGGGGCAACGTCTGGGCGTCTACCTGGTCTGCTACCCTGTTCTTCGGTTCATCATCGAATTTTTCCGCAACGACCACCGGGGAGCAGTGGGACCGATAAGTCTTACACAAGTCATGGCTATCCTGTTTTTCTGCCTGGGGCTTTGGCTCCTGCTCCGCAACTCCAAAAGGGAACACCATTATGAACGTTGATCTGACGCCGCAACAGTGGCTTATTTTGCTCGGCGTGGTCGGGATCTTCGCCGCCTTAAGCCTTTACTCCATCTGGGATGCCTTCCATCGCCAGTTCAAATCCACCGGTGAAAAAATGGCCTGGGTCCAGGTGTCCGTGCTGGTTCCCTTTTTGGGCGGACTCGCGTATCTCATTTTTGGAAAACGCAGAGGAGAACGAATCCGATGAAACAGCCCGTCACCATTTTTTTGACCGTCTTGATGATCGCCGCGACCATCCTTTCTGGATGCGCCACTAAATCCGAAGTGGAAACCCTGGAAATGCAGGCTCGCCGAGATCGTGAAGAAGCCCGCAAGCTGTTGCGCCAAATGGAACAAGAGTTCAACACCCGCATTGAAAGCAGCAATTCGCCAGTACGCGAAAAACAGGCCGACATATGGGTGGAGTTGAATGCTCTGCGTGCGGATCTGAATATGCTTCAGGGGCAGATGGACGACCTTTCTCTTCGCCTGGACCAACTGAGCGGCTCAGGCGACACGGCTGCTTCACTGCCCGCCCTGGCCCTGGATATGAAGGCTGTAACCTTTGCACTTGAACACCAACTCGCCATTGATATGGACAAAGTCCGTGAACAGGTGGCCCCCAAAGACACCTTCACCACTCCAGCCATCCCTGATGCCACCAGCGGAGTGGAAGGCCCGACCGGAGCAGAATCGCCATCCCTGACCCCGGAGCAGCGTGCCGAGCAGGCTCTGACCGATGCGGAACAGCAGCAAAGCCCTTCGGCGACATCGCAACCCGTAGCCGATCCGGCTCAGGCACTATACGACAAGGCCTACAGTGCCTTCGGGGAACGCAAATACGAACAAGCACGTCAGGACTGGGCGGAATTCGTCACCACCTTCCCAAATCACTTCTTGGTTCCCAACGCCGTGTTCTGGCAGGGAGAATGCTTTTACCAACTCCAGGACTACAAACGTGCCGTCCTCGCCTACCAGGATGTCATCAAAAAATTCCCCAAGAGTTCCAAATTCAAATACGCTTTGCTCAAGCAAGGGATATCCCTTTATAAGCTCGGTCGGTCCGATCTTGGTAAAGTCGTGCTTCAAGACCTTGTGGATAAGTATCCATCCACGCCGGAAGCGGCTCGGGCCAAACAATTCATGCAGGAACAATGACATTCGGTCTGCTCTTGCGCCGTCGTCCCTGCCGTGACATAAGACAATAAGGTTTTATTCCAATGAAAGACGTCATCAAAGGTTTTCGGAAAATCGTATATCTCTCCTTCCCGCCGGAAGTCTCCGGCAGACCCGTAGTCTGCAATCTGGCGAGACGATTCGACCTGAGTTTTAATATTCTCAAGGCCGAAATCAGCCCCCGTCAGGACGGCGCCATGACGCTGGAAATCAGTGGCTTGGAGGAAGATTTTGAAAAAGGCATCAATTACCTTAAAGAAAACAATGTCCGCATCACACCGGTTGCGCAAAAAATTTTCCGTGACGAAGAAACCTGCATGCATTGTGGGATTTGCACGGCCATGTGTGCGACTGGAGCCTTGTTCCTGGACCGGGCCACGCGTGAAGTTTGCTTTGACGTCGACAAATGTTCGGCCTGCGGCATGTGTACGCGCGTCTGTCCGGTGCGAGCCATGACCGTGGACCTGGATAACAATGGAGGCATGGAATAGGAGCTTGCCCGCATGACTGATCGGCGCGCCTTTTCCCGAGTCAAAGCCCGCCTTCGGGCGTGCGCCCGGCCTCTGCGGAAGGCGGATTCATCGGCGATGTATCGCTGGTCGGCTGCGCACGTGGAGCGTCCCACGGAAAAAGAACTGCTGGAAGCGCAGGTTCCGCATACGCTGATCCGCTTTCTTACGGCTCTGGATCAAAAATTGGACATGCTCCTGGCGCTCCAGGGACAAGATCAAATTTTTCAGGAGTATCCGCACCGCCTGGAAATACGGGATATCTCCGGCGGTGGGGTAATCTTCTATTCAGACGAAAATTTTGCAAAAGGAGATGTCCTGGAAATCGTCATCACCTTATGCGACGCCCCGCTCCAGACCGCCGCTGCGGTAGGTAGGATCGTAGAATGCGGACCCGAACAAGAATATCATTTTGTCTTCACGAATATTCGTGAACATGATCTGGAAAGAGTGGTCCAGTTTGTCTTTCAGGAGGAACGGGAGCAAATCCGCCGGGAAAAATGGGCCTGAGGCGGATCCTGAACGAAAAAAACAGCGGCCCGCCGCTCGGAGAACACAACATGACGCCGGAACAACAGCTTGACGAAATGACCAGAGAACTGCTTGACGGCCTTGTGGGCGACTTGGCGGAAACCGTAGCACCGACCATCATTGAAGCCGTGACCAATGCCCTACGCGGAGAAATCAACGCCAAGCTTTCCAAAGCGCTGATGGACGGCGAACTGTACCGGCGCCTCAACGATGACATGCAAACGGGCCTGAAGGATATTTACGCCGAGATTAAAACCGCCAAGGGCGGCGAAAGTGTTGTTCCACAGATCGTTGCGGAGGCCGACCCGGAAGAACTGTTCAACCAGGCTTCGGACCAGCTGGACGCCGTACTCCAGACCACGGAAAAAGCTGCTGTCGATATCATCGAAATCGTGGAACAGCTTCAGGAAATGCAAGGTGTTGTTGACAAAATCGTCAAAGGATTTGAGTCCGGTGGCGTTACTCGGCACGACAGAGAACGGCTCAAGGAAATAAACACCACCCTCGGCAATGACCTTTCTCAAATTATGGTCACCATGAGCTTCCAGGATCTCACGGGCCAACGCATCAAAATCATCATCGACTCGCTTAAAAAGATTGAACAAATAGTGCAACACCTCATTGTTTCCACTGGCTTGATGATTCAGACCCGCGCTGCGGCGCCAGACAAAAATCTGGAGGAAATCGAAGAAGAGGTGAAGTCGCGGACCACGCAACTCAATGGACCGAGCATGGAAACAGATCAGCAAAATGTGGACGACCTGCTCTCACAATTCGGACTCTGATCCTCATCTGCTCAGCTCAAAAAGGCCGCCTCCCTATTTTCCAGGGAGGCGGCCTTTTGCATCACAACAAAGCAGAGTGGATAACGCCCACAGCTTGTAGCTAGAACAACACCAAAACCGCTAGGCCGAGCAAAGTAAAAAAGCCCAGAGAGTCGGTAATGGCTGTCAGGAAAATAGAGGAAGCCTGAGCGGGATCCCTTCCGATCTCTCGCAAGACCAGTGGGATAGCAGCACCTGCGAACGCACCGAAACATATGTCGATCGCCAGAGCAGCGGTCATGACGTTGGCCAGCATGAAGTGCTGTGTCAGTCCAAGCACGGCTCCCCAAACCAAAGCACAGATAAAGAAACCGTTGATCATGCCGATCCGCATTTCACGAAGCACGGCCAGCCAAGAACGCTTTCGATCAAAACGTTCCATTGCCAACTGACGAATCATCACCGCCAAGGCCTGCTGCCCGGTATTACCAGCCTGGTTCGCCACGATGGGCATAAGCACGGCAAGTACTGCCATCTGGGCAATCGTCCCCTGAAACAGATGCACCACAAAGGCGGAGACCGCAGAGTTCATGACATTCAAGATCAGCCAGGGCAGCCGTTTCTTCACGGAATACAGCACGGGAGAATCCGTGGTTTCGTCCGCACCAGCACCCACCATGGCTTGCATGTCCTCGGAAGCTTCTTCCTGAATGATGTCAATGACATCGTCCACGGTCACGACACCGAGCATACGATCGCCAAAGTCCAACACGGGCATGGCCAACAGATTGTAGTGGCCGATAAGGCGGGCCACTTCCTCCCGGTCCGTATCGTAGGTCACGGATACGAGATTCTGGGCCTTGACCAACTCGCGCAAAAGTTTCCCGTGACGGGCCACGAGCATATCGCGAAGGGAGACCACGCCTGTGAGCCGGCCGGCAGAATCCACCAGATAGGCATAATAGGGAATTTCCTTGTCTTCCACCTCATCACGCATTTTTGTGATGGCCTGGTCCACGGTAAGAGACTGGTCCAGGATGACCACCTCGGTGTTCATGGCCCCACCGGCGGAGTCGGGATGGAAGGTCAGGAGATTTCGAAGCTCGGCGCGTTCTTTGGCCTTGACGCGGCGCAAAAGACCCTTACGATGTTCCTCATCCAGGCCTTCCAGGATGTCGGTCGCATCGTCGGGAGCCATCTGCTCCAAAATTTTAGCGGCAAACCCGTAATTCAGATTCTGAAAAAGGCTTTGCTGCTCATGGCGATCCATCTCAGCGATGGAATCCGCCGCATCCTTAATCGGAAGTTGTTTGACGAATTTGACCTGCTCCTCCACTCCGAGCCGTTCAATATGCTCAGCGGCATCGGCTGGGTGGGTTTCTTCATCAACCTCCACCGGTGAAGGAGTACCGACGGCGTGCGTCAGAGACTCCTCTTCAGGCGGCTGTTGCATCTCGTATGGAGCCTTATTTTCGGTCATTGGCGGTGTCTAGCCTAAATGCCCGGCAACGTCAAAGGCGCAAGGCGAATCAAGCCATTACAAGGCCGCAGTTTCCCTAAGCCGACGTGGACTTGACGAAAAAAACTCTGCCACGTAGGGACGCTGATTCGACACATTCTAACCTTGTCGGAACATCATGGAACCAAACCAATTCGAGACGTTTTTCCAGGACGAGGCCCGCATGTTTTTGCTGGCCTCCATACGTATCGCCCTGTCCGAAGATGGACCGGACCTGACCTCCACAGGCATCTTCGCTCCGGAGGACACGGCCCAGGCTCAAATTGTGGCCAAACAGTCTACCATCGTGGCCGGATTGCCCATCCTGCCCCTGGTGCTGGAGTTTGGCGACGGAACCTGTCGGATTCACCTTAATGTGGACGATGGAGACCGCGTTTCACCCGGCACACTGGTGGCCGTGATGCAAGGTCCGGCAGCCAAGCTGCTCAAAGCCGAACGCGTCATGCTCAACTTCCTCTGCCACCTTTCCGGCATCGCGGAATTGACATCTCGGTATGTCGAGTCGCTCCGGGGAACCAAGACCAAACTCCTCGATACCCGCAAAACCCTCCCGGGTTTGCGCTACCCGGAAAAATACGCGGTACTCTGCGGTGGGGGCCACAACCACCGCAAAAACCTTGTTGAGATGTGCATGCTCAAAGACAACCACATCGACCGCGCCGGAGGCATCACACAAGCCGTTGCACAACTCCGCTCCGCGCACTCCCCCTGCCCGCCCGTTGAGGTGGAGTGCCGCACCCGTACCGAGGTGGAGGAAGCCGTAACCTGCGATGTACAGCGTATCATGCTGGACAACATGCACACTGAAGAAATACGCGAATGTCTGGACTTGATTCCGGACAAAATAGAAACCGAAGTTTCAGGAGGAGTGAATTTGGACACCATTCACGACCTCGCGCAACTCGGACCGGACTTCATCTCCGTGGGACGCTTGACGCACTCGGCTCCAGCCTCGGATTTCAGCATGCGCATTGAACCGCTCTAACCCGCGAGACAATATCATGACCCATTCTTTGAACAGAATCCTAAACAAAAAAGAACAGCTGGGAGACCGACTTGCGATCCTGGCCCACCACTATCAGACCGATCCCGTTGTAGAGGTTGCCGACATTACCGGCGACTCTCTGGAACTGGCCCGCCATATCGAGCATCTGGAAGCGGAACTGATCGTTTTTTGCGGCGTCTACTTCATGGCCGAATCAGCCGCCATCCTTCGCCGTCCGGATCAACAAATCTTTACCCCCGAGCCCGAGGCCTCTTGCCCCATGGCGGACATGGCCGACCCCGATGACGTGCGCAACGTTTTGCAGGCAATCGGGTCGACCCGGCGCGTCGTACCCTTGACCTACGTCAACTCTTCAGCGGAAGTAAAAGCTGTCGTCGGCGAGGCGGGCGGTTCTGTCTGCACCTCGGCCAACGCCTCCACCATGCTCCGTTGGGCCATGGACCGTGGCGACGCGGTTCTGTTTCTCCCTGATCGGCACCTGGGATGGAACACGGCTGACAAGCTGGGACTCCCTGAATCCGAAAGATTGATCATTGACCCGGACACCATCACACCGGAAACAGCAAAAAATGCGCGTCTCCTGCTCTGGCCCGGTCATTGCCCCGTGCATGACGTCTACGACATGGGCCGTGTGGAGCAATTACGCCGCGAATATCCAGGATGCCGCATCGCAGTGCACCCGGAAAGTCCGGCCTCGGTCGTTCAGGCAGCCGATGCGGATGGCTCCACCTCGTTTTTGATCCGCTGGTGCGAAGAAGCGCCCGAAGGCTCTACGCTCATTGTGGGTACAGAAGCCAGTCTGGTCAATCGGCTGGCAAAACGGTATGAAGGGCGCAAGACCATCCTGCACCTGGACATGGGCTGGTGCGAGGACATGCGCAAAATCACGCCCGAAAAAGTTGCCGACCTGCTGGAGAACATTGCCCAGGAACCGGCCGAGGACGTGGCCGAACACGTCAAGTTCCCCGCGCGTACCGCCCTGGAACGCATGCTCCAGGCTTGTTCCTGATCATCGGCGCACCTTCCCGCCGCAGCCTTGAGAGGAAACCGTGAACGGGTACCGCCTCAAAACAGACATTCTGATTATCGGCTCCGGCATTGCCGGCAGTATCGCCGCCCTGACCCTGGCCGAATCCGGCCTGGATGTGACCTTGATCACAGCGGGCGAAAAATTGGCCTCCGGCAACTCCCGCCTTGCCCAAGGCGGCATCGTCTACACCGGTCCGGGTGACGATCCCCGCATCTTGGAGCGGGACATCCTTACCGCCGGGTGGAAACAAAATTACACTCGGGCCGTGCGCTACCTCTGCCGAAAAGGCCCGGAAGTGGTTCGCGAAACCCTCATTGAAAAATACGGTGTTCATTTTGATGAACGCCAGCCCGGAGACTGGTATCTGACCCGTGAAGGCGGCCACAGCGTATCCCGTATCCTTTGCTGCGCGGACCATACCGGGCGAAACATCGTGGAATCGCTGCATGCCGCTTTGGAAAAGCATCCAAACATCCGTACCCTGACGCGCCGCACCGCCGTGGACCTGCTGACCACGCACCACCACGCGGGGAAATTGGAATACAAATACAGCTTGGCCAACCATTGTGTGGGGGCATACGTCTTCAACGGTGATTCCGGTCAAGTGGAAACCATCCTATCCGACTATACTCTTCTGGCCACCGGAGGTGTTGGGCAGGTTTTTCTCCACACGACCAACACCCGCGTTTCCATCGGCTCCGGACTGTCCATGGCCTTCCGCGCCGGTGCCCGCATCTTCAACGCGGAATATATTCAGTTTCATCCCACTGCCATGTATGCGGGGTCCAAGAAAAAAGATCGACGTTTCCTGATCTCGGAAGCGGTTCGCGGCGAGGGTGCCAAGCTGATCAACTCTTCGGGTGAGGCCTTCATGACCCGATATGATTCCCGGGCCGACCTCGCACCGCGAGATATCGTGACACGGGCCATCATGGATGAACTACTCCAGACCGGTGAAGACTGCGTGTATCTGGATGTCGCCGGAAACGTAGAAAAAAACCTTCAGGAGCGCTTCCCCACCATCTATACCCGGTGCCGTGAGGTCGGCGTCGACATGAACCGCGAACCCATCCCCGTGGTTCCGGCGGCTCACTACTTCTGCGGGGGAATCCTTTCGGACACGCGCAGCCGCACCACACTGGAGCGCTTATACGCCGCCGGCGAATGCGCCTGCACCGGCCTTCACGGTGCCAACAGACTGGCTTCCACTTCCCTTCTGGAAAGCCTGGTTTGGGGTCACAGCGCGGCCAGAGATATTCAAAAACGCTTCAATCGTAACTCCCACCTTTCACGCAAACTCATGGAGTCCATCCCGGACTGGGAAAGCCCCGGAGACATCCAAAACGAAGACCCGGCTCTGATCGCCCAGGACTGGGCCTCCATCCGCCACACCATGTGGAACTACGTCGGCATTGCACGCAACACCGCACGTCTGAGCCGGGCTTTTTCCGATCTGCGCAAGCTCTCCAAAAACCTGCACGACTTTTATAAAAAGACTCCCATCAGCAAACCCCTCATCGACCTGTTCCATGGTTGCCAAGCGTCCTACTGCATAACGGCCGCGGCTCTTCGCAATAAGGAAAGTCAGGGATGTCACTATCGTGTAGACTGATTCACTTTGTTGCCTAACAAAAGTAACGCCGCCTGTTTATTCAACAGACGGCGTTATTTTTGTGCAGCACAGAAAAAACTACTTACGCCAAAACTCCGGCACGAACAAAATGACGACAGTATAAATCTCCAACCTGCCGAGCAGCATGCATAACACCAGCACCCATTTGGCCAAATCCGGCAGCCCCGCATAGTTGTCCGTGGGACCAACGATGCCCACACCCGGACCAATATTGCCGATACAGGCCAACGAAGCGGCAAAACTGCTCATCAAATCCACGCCCGTTGCCGCGACGACCAGAGCAGAAAGCACGAACAGCAACAACCAGAGCACAAAAAAAGCCCACACGCCGGAAACAACGCCATGCGGAATGGCCTTACCGCCGACTTTGACCTGTTTCACGCTCCGGGGGTGAATCAATTGAATCAACTCTTTATACGAATGCTTGACCAACAGTTGGATGCGCATGACCTTCATACCGCCACCGGTGGAACCGGCGCATCCCCCCACGAACATACAGACCAGCAACAATGCTTGGCATAACGAAGGCCAAAGCTCATAGTCCGCAGTAGCATAGCCGGTTGTCGTCAAAATGGAGGCCACCTGAAACGCCGTATACCGCACCGCGTCGGACACGCTGGAATAATCGACGCGGAGTACATCCACGGTGATAACCAGAGAACACACGCCAAAGAGAGCCAGAAAAAGACGTAATTCGGAATCCTGTAGCACATCCCGGATTCGCCCGCGCAAGGCCAAAAAATGCAGTGTAAAGTTGATGCCTGCGATGAGCATAAATACGGTGATGACCCAGTCGATATACGCGGAATCAAAGGCCGCCACCGAGGTGTTCCGGGTTGAAAAACCGCCTGTGGCCATGGTGCCGAAGGTATGGCAAAGGGCGTCAAACAAATCCATTCCACCCAGCATCAACAAAACAGTCTCCACGGCGGAAAACAGGACGTACACCTTCCAGAGCAACAACGCCGTGTCCTTAATACGCGGCTTGAGCTTATCCGGAACCGGTCCCGGCACCTCCGCCTTATAGAGCTGCATTCCTCCCACGCCCAAAAAAGGCAAAATCGCTAGGGACAACACGATTATCCCCATGCCCCCAAGCCAGTGAGTCAGACTACGCCAGAACAATAGTCCCCGGGGTACGGCTTCGATGTCGGACAACACACTGGCCCCGGTGGTCGTAAATCCCGACAAGGATTCGAAAACACAGTCCACCAACGAACCACCGAAAATCCCGGACAAAAGAAACGGCAACGCGCCAAAGAGACCAGCTGCCAACCAGCCAATGCCCACAATGGCCATTCCCTCCCGATGGCTCAGGCCACGTTCCATACGGGAGTTCCGAAACACTCCGAACATGAATGCTCCGGCGCACAAAGTCGCCACCATGGATCCCAAAAGCGGCATCACTCCGGCGTCCCCGTAATACAGAGAAAAAGCCAAAGGCCAGGCCATAGTCAGGCCGACACAGAAGACCAGCGCTCCGATGACGTGCAGAACGTAACGCAGACGCACTTAGAAGAACTCCACTTTTACATCCAAGGCCTTTTCCACCTTGGTAATATTTTGTCTTGTGGAAATAATCACCAAACGGTCGTTTGGCTCAATGACCGTATCGCCGCGAGGGATGACCACTTCGTCCCCCCGTTGGAAACAAAGAATCAGCGCTCCCTTCGGGAACTTGATGTCCTTAAGCGGCTTGCCGACCACAGAGGAATGGTCCTGGGCAATGGCTTCCAACGCTTCGGCATCTTCTCCCTTGATGGAAGCCGTGGACATGACCTTGCCCCGACGGATGAAATGCAGAATGGAGTTGATGGCGGAAAGGCGGGGACATACCAGATGATCAATGCCGATCGGTTCAATGAGCGGCATATAAGCAAAATTGTTGATCCGAGTGATGGTTTCCCGCGCACCCAAATTCTTTGCCAACAAGCATGCCAGGATATTTGTCTCCTCATCGCCGGTCACGGAGATGACCAGATCCAGTTCCCCTACATTCTCTTCGCGGAGCAAATCCTGGTCGCGGGCGTCTCCCTGCAGCACGATGGGCCGGTTGAGTTGTTCGGCCAAAAAACCACACCGTTCCGGATTCGCATCCAAAAGCCGAGTATGATAGAATTTATTATCGAGCGATTTTGCCAATTTATAACCAATGTTACCACCGCCGACAATAAACACGGTCTTGATGGGTGCGGGGCGGATGCCGAACCGCTTTAAAATTTCATCCTGGTCCCGAATGTCGCATGCAAAATAAACAGTGTCCGAACCATTGATCACGTCCTCACCAGTGGGAATGATCAGCTCATCATTGCGCACCAAAGCCGCAATAACCACCCCCAGCTCCCCGATAACGTCCCGCAAATCAAAAAGCTGACGCCCCACAACAGGACTGCCCACGGGCAGGCGCACACCGATGAGCCGAATTTTTCCTGCGGCGAACTCGTTGATCTCCACAGCCCCCGGCACACTCATAAGGCGAAGAACCGAGTCAACCACTTCCTGATCAGGGTTGATGATCCGATGGATGCCCGGTTCCCCTTCGGTGATCAAATGCTTGTACTGAGTATAGTCCTCGCCGCGAACCCTGGCCAACAAGGTGATGTCGTCAGCCAGCTTGCCCGCGTAGACACAAGCCATAATGTTGATTTCGTCCGAATCCGTTACCGCCAGGAGGATATCTCCTCCGGCCACACCGGCCTCCTGCAGCACACGCGGACTGCATCCCGAGCCTTCAAACGTCTGAACATCCGTGGACTCGGATACCTTTTTCAAGGCAGCCGGGTTCTTGTCGATGACAATAACTTCTTTATTTTCCACGGCAAGACGCCGGGCAATATGAAAACCGACTTCTCCAGCACCCACAATAATAATCCGCACGACAGCCTCCTCCCCGGCAGACGACATAGCGTAAGACGTGATTTGTAACCGCGTTTCACACGGGAAGCAACCGCCCCGGATCATCGAATTTCACACCTGTTTTTGACTTAAGTCAAAAAACAAACATCAAATCAATGATACCGAATAGAACCATCCATAAACGGCTGGAAACGGCCCTTCCTTCATGCGGATCATGGCCGCTCCGTTTTTTCCGTAAGGACATCAACCTCTGGAGAACGCATGAAAAAACGCGCCATAGCGCCGATCCTTTGGACAACCGTCGGTATCCTGATCGCCTTTCCCGTGTTCAGCATGACCTATTACACGATGGTGCGCACCTCCACTCCTGAGTTCTGTGCGAGCTGCCACGAAATCGAACCTGCGGTTCAGGCCTGGCAGGTATCAACGCATGTGAACAATCCACAGGGGTTGGTGGCCGATTGCATGGACTGCCACCTGCCGGCTCCGCATGACACGATGAATTTCTTTTTCACCAAAACCTGGCACGGCATCAAGGACGTGGCCGTTCACATAGCCACCGGAGGCAACGACTACGTCCGCAAAGAACAACGGGAAAAAGCCTACCAAAGCATCAAAAATGCCCAATGCCTGAAGTGTCATCGCAATCTCTTGTCCATGCCGGATCAGCGCGGAGCCATGCTTGCCCATAAAAGCGCTCTGCACCCGCTTCCTGGATACGAAAAAAACTGTACGGACTGTCATCGGAACCTCGTTCACGTGGACCGTCCCTACTATGGCTACAAACAAGATCTTCCCCCCTACCGTGCCACAGGGCTGCACAAGCTGGTGCGGTTTGACCCGGATGAAATTCCGTAGTGCGTTTCCGTGCTCCGGCACATGGCGAATATTTTCCGTTTAGCGACCGAACCAGCAAAAATCGGAGGAAGGAGGGACTTCAATGAACAAGAAATGTTTCATCGCCGTCATGTTGACAGTGGCGGCATTTGCCGTGTCATCATTTGCCTCGGCTGCTCAACAAAATCTTCCAAAGCCGAAGGAATTTCGCATCGAACGGGGCATGCCTCCACAGGCCGTAGCCTGCATCGAATGCCATAAAACCGAAAGTCCCGGACTGTTTACGGACTGGGCCATGAGCCGCCACGCCTCGGCCAATGTGACCTGCCTGGACTGTCACCAGGCCCAAACAGGCGACAAGGACATCAGCCAGGAACACTTCAAGCAGTACGAACGCTCCGACACCAAGTGGGGAACCGGAGAATATAAAATCGCTGTGGCCGGGGTCGTCACACCCAAAGACTGTTCACGGTGCCATCCCGATGAAGCCATGCAATACAGCCGTTCCAAGCACGCCAACACAATGGAAATCATCTGGAAAATCGACCCATGGCTCAACCACGGCATGAACAACGCCGTGGAGCGCTCCACGGGCTGTTATACTTGCCATGGCACCATCCTTCGCCAGAATGAAGATGGAAAACTTGATCCCCTGACCTGGCCCAATGTCGGCGTTGGACGCGTCAACCTGGACGGCAGCCTCGGATCATGTACCAGCTGCCATACCCGCCATCGCTTCTCTGTCATGGAAGCCCGCAAACCCGAGGCCTGCGGACAATGCCACTTGGGTCCGGATCATCCCCAGATTGAAATCTACATGGAATCCAAACATGGAGACCTGTACACAGCTTTCGGAGACGAGTACAATTGGGATTCCGCCCCTGGCACCTGGACCCCGGGCGTAGACTACCGCGGTCCCACCTGCGCTTCGTGCCATATGTCCGGATCGGGGTCCGTGATGACGACTCACGACGTTACGGAGCGGCTTTCCTGGGAACTCCAGGCTCCTTTAACGATTCGGCCACAAGACTTCCCGGCGTTTCCGGCAAAGACCGACTGGAAGGTAGAGCGCGGCAAGATGCAAGACATCTGCAACCAGTGCCATTCCAAAACCTGGACGGAAAGTCACTACGCACGCATGGATCAAGCCGTTGCAAACTATAACGAGATATACTTCAAGCCCGCAAAGGCCATGTTGGATAAGCTCTATGAAGCTAACCTGCTGGATAAGTCACGGTTCTTTGATGAGGAACTGGAAGTCCAGTACTATGAACTCTGGCACCACGAAGGCCGCCGCGCACGCATGGGTACGGCCATGATGGCACCCGACTATGCCTGGTGGCATGGATTCTATGAATGCAAGCACCGCTACAACACGTTCATGGAATTAGCCGCGCAACTGATCAAATCCGGGAAGCCTGCCCATAAGGCCGACCCGTATCCGGGATCCGGCGGAGACACCACACGACCGCCGCAGCTGTTCGGTAAGCAATAAGCCATAAAAAGGCTCCGCATCATATGGTGCGGAGCCTTTGCAATGGAACGTCGAGGCAACTCCAGAACTTACAACAGGGCTTCTTTCACGGCCTCAATGCCATGCTTTTCCAAAAACTTTGCCGTGCGGTGCCGTTTGGGAGCCTGCTCCGCATAATAATCCAAGAAGCGTCCCGCCAGTTCCACAGCCTGCTCCCTGTCCAGCCCCTCGGCCAGCAGATCCCCAATGCGGGGCCGCCCGGCGCTGGAGCCGCCCACAATCATGGTCCAACCGTTTTTCTTTCCTAAAAAACCAATATCTCTTACCCAGGACTCACCACAGCACATGGGACAGCCGGATACGCCCATCTTCACCTTGGCTGGCAGTTCGCGCCCAACATAAAGTTGTTCCAGCTCCAGCCCCAACCCAAGAGAATCCCGAAGCCCCAGCCGACAAACCGCTGTTCCTGGACAGGCCTGAACATAATGCACGCAAAGCCCAGTTGCCTCCCCCACCTCCATACGCAAGTCGTCCCAAGCCCGGGAAACATCCTGTTCCGCCAATCCCACAAGCGCCATGCGTTGACCCGAAGTGATCTTCAAGACAGGTACTTCGTACCTCCGAGCCACATGGGCAATGGACTCCAACTGATCCGGAGTCATGATCCCGGCCGGCGTCCGGGGAACAATGGCGTACGTCGTCTTGTCCCGCTGCAATATCGCGCCTTTCAAGGCATCCTTCATTCCATTCCTCCCTTCTCATCCTTGTTGGTATAAGCCACTCAGCCAGCTGACCGGGGAAGCGTTACATCTTCCGCCACAAGGAAACAAGGTGGAAACCCAAACAGGACAGGACGCCCGATCCATCTCCTGTAGCCGGGATCAGATGGGGGGTGCAATGACCACAAGCACCCGCATCCGGGAAATTGCCCGGACGCCATGCGGTTCTGCGATGTCAGCGATAAGCACGTCTCCGGTTCGGGCTGGAACGCGCATCCCTTCCGCACCCAGAAATTCTCCTTCGCCTTCAAGCACGGTCAGCACCAACTCCCCTTCAATATCATGTGAATGCAAGGGCAATTCCTGTCCAGGCTCAAAGTTAAAATTAACCACCTTGGTATACGGCGATGCATGTGCATGCAGCGTGCTGAACGTTTCCGCCTTGAATCCATTCTCTTCCGTCAAAGATATCGTCCGCATGGTTCTCCTACCTTTTTTTTAAAGCCCCAACCCGGTTCACCGCCGCCACTCCAGCACTGCTGAACAGGCGATGCAATCCGAAATAATCTTGGAACATCTAGGTTACCATTCACCGGTGTTGTATTTTTCGTATTGTCAACCAACCGGAAAATGCAGCATAGGCCCACTCAGTTAACGTCCACATTTTATTCGTCAACTGGTTTCGCGGCCCACAACCTGTCCGCGACAGGAAATAACAACCCTCTCAAAGCGCAACGGTACCCCTGCCCGAGCAACCGCCTTGGCCACGATACGACTCATATTTGCGCAACATGGAACCTCCATTTCCAACACGGTCAAGGATCGAATGGAAGTGGTCTGAAACAGTGCCGACAGCCGCTCGACGTACGATTCCGAATCGTCAAATTTGGGACAGCCCATGAGGACCACGCGTCCAGGGAGCCAACGGGAATGGAAATCGGGCAATGCCACGGCAACACAATCAGCCGTAAGCAACAAATCCGCATCCTGGAGAAAGGGAGCATCCGGCGGGACCAAACGTATCTGTACGGGCCAGTGCGACAGGGCGGAAGCACCCTTCTCGTTATCCGTTCGGATCCGGGGACTGTTGAATCCTTCGCATGGAGACAGGGTCTTAACATTTGCGGAAGGGCATCCGCTGAATTGCTGTGCGGATTCTGCGGCATGCACCGGCTGCCCCGTTGCAAGCAGCGCTTCGACGGCCTGCTCATCAAACGCTTCGGCCTCTCGGACTTCAATGCTCAAAGCCCCCTGAGGGCAATGGCCCAAACAGGCGCCAAGGCCATCACAATACTTATCGGCCACAATGCGAG
Source organism: Paucidesulfovibrio gracilis DSM 16080 (assembly GCF_900167125.1). Lineage (NCBI taxonomy): Bacteria > Pseudomonadati > Thermodesulfobacteriota > Desulfovibrionia > Desulfovibrionales > Desulfovibrionaceae > Paucidesulfovibrio > Paucidesulfovibrio gracilis. The sequence goes on along the minus strand of NZ_FUYC01000004.1, from coordinate 159,638 downwards.
CTTTTCCATCCACAATGCGAATGGCTCCCTCGGCGCAACTGGGGACACAAAGCCCACAACCATCGCACTTTTCCTCGTCAATCCGAATTATCTCACGCTGCATACCCATACTTTGACTCCTTGACATCTTGTTCAACGTGAGATCACCTTGCGTCAACAGAGCAGGAAAGTATTTGACCAAAGTCAAAGGGAGCAGGCGGAAACAACATTTTCAAATCCTAATTCCTCCAAAAGCACCCCCAAACGCAATCCCGGCTTCCAATGCTGCATGAACAAACGGACCAAAGCGTCGACCAACTGCAACACCGCGTCATCATCGTATAGCCCCGGCAACTCCCTTGCCAAAACCGGTAAACGGCCCAGACGTCCCCCCACAACCACACGCCATCCTGTTGCCGTCATACGCATGGCCCCCTCAGGACAAGCGGCCGAACAACGCCCACACAAAAGGCATTGATCCCGATCAATCAGCGGAACACACACACCTGTTCCATGAGCCGGCTCCATCGACACGCTGCCTTCCGGACACGCCCCGGTACAGAATCCGCAGCCGGTACACGCATCCGGTTCAACGTTAGGCAACACTGCCCGTAACAACCCAAAATCCACAATCTGCGGCCGGGAACATCCATTGGCACACCCGGCGATCGCAAAGCGAATCCGCTTATGGACGGAAACACCACTCCCAACTTGTTCCAAAACAAATTCCGACCACCCGGTTTTTTGCACGACATCAACAAACCGATCCACGAACCCTGTCTCCATAGGCAATCCGAAACGGCAATCATGTGTGGTGCAGCCTCGACACAACGTCACATCCCAACCATCACCTTGCTTCCTCACGCCTTTACCTCGCAGTCTAATTCCTTGTCCCCCCCACTATTGGCAAAATACTTTGACAGCAGCACTGACTTGGGTCAAAAAAAAGCATTATGGAGTATCAAGAGACCACAGCAGGCCAACCCTTTTCGCTTTCCAACGTGTCTCTATTTCACGGTCTGCCGGAGGAGCAGGTACGGGAATTGACACGCATTGCGGTTCCCCGTCTCGTTGAAAAGGGAGAAGAAATCTTTCAAGCCGGGGAAGAAGCCCGCGGCTTTTATGTGGTGAAAAGCGGATCCATCAAAATCTACCGAGCCGCCATGAACGGTAAGGAGCAAATCATTCATATCTGGAGCCAGGGGGATATGTTCGGCGAAGTGCCGGTCTTCCAAGGCACCACATTTCCTGCAAGTGCTCGGGCGTTGCAGCGATCGAAATTGCTTTTTTTTCAGCGCAAGGCCTTCCGGTCACTCATTCGGGACGAACCGGACCTCGGTATGAATATGATCGCGCTTCTGGCCGGACGACTCCGCCTGCTTGTCGGACAAGTGGCAACCCTCAGCCTCAAGGAAGTCCCGCAACGGCTGGCCGCCTATCTGTTGCTGCTGGCTTCGACCCAGGAGTCCGACGAACTCCGCCTGGAGCTGCCCAAAGGCCAAATCGCCTCTTATCTCGGGACAATCCAGGAAACACTCTCCCGAACACTGCGCCGCATGGCGGAACAGGAGGTCATTGCCATGCGCGGACGGCATATCTCGATCCTGGACAAAAGCCAGTTGGAAAATCTGGCCTCCGGACAACAACAACTCTGAATCACCGCCACGCCTTTTCAACCAACGCAAAAAGCCCGCTGTGCCGTGCACAGCGGGCGGAAAGTCGAAACTCTTTCCCGAAACAGCTGACGCTAGTCGAGCTTGTTCACGGCCTGCTGCAAGCGGCCGATGCGACGGGAAGCATTGCGCCAGTGAACGGTCTTCTTACCAGCGGCTTTATCAAGAGAGGACACGGCATCGCGCAGCGCCACAACGGCCTGCTCCTTGTCCTTCTGCTCCACGGCAAGGCGCACGGCCTTCACCTTATTTTTGATCTGGGTCTTGGCGGCGCGATTACGGTCACGACGCTTCAAGCTCTGGCGGTGCCTCTTCAGGGCGGATTTGTGATTGGCCAAGAGTATTCTCTCCTACTTTTTCGTTAGGCAAATCTTATTTATGATGCGCGCGGCGCACACTACTCGCTCAACAGAAACTGGTCCATTATATGTTCTTCGTCAGAATGTCAACAAAACCACCGGGGATGCCCAACAATTTTCTACACCTGCAGGGCACTGAAATCTGCCAGACGGCCCAAGCGATCTACGAGTGATTTCAACGTATTAAGGCGATTTTGCCGCAGCTCGACATCCTCACACATAACCATCACCCCATCAAAAAAAGCATCCACGTCAGGCCGCAAATCACGCAGGGATCCTAGAAGTCCGGCAAAATCATCGTCCTTCCAAAGCGTCTCAAAGCGAGATTCACTTTGCTCCAATCGTTCAGCAAGTGCCTTCTCCGGCTCCTCGACCAAAAGGTCGGACCGAAAATGCCCCGTCAACTCCTGGTCGGCCTCTGCGCCCTGCTTACGGATGATGTTGGCGGCGCGCTTGAAAGTCAACACGGACTGCTCAAAATCATCATCCTTGCTGAAGGCTTCAAGAGCCTCCATACGCAATTGCAAAGTGCGAATGTCATCAAATCCCGCCCCCAGGGCCGCTTCGGCAACCAATACGCTGATTCCGCGTCCGGAGAACAAGGCGCGCAGACGTTGCCCGAAAAAGTCCATCAACCTATCCAGAGCCTGATCCGGGGCAATCTTCCATTTGACGTCCGAGTAGCCCTCAAACGCGGCAGAAAGCAAATTCCGAAGGTTCAGGTTCAGGCCATGCTCCATAATGATGCGCGCGATCCCCAAGGCGCACCGACGCAAAGCATACGGGTCGTTGGCGCCGGTGGGGATTTTGCCGAGGCCGAAGCAGCCGGCCAGTGTATCGGCCTTATCCGCCATGGAAAGAATCGCCCCGGACAAGGATGTCGGTACAGGAGAATCCGGTCCGGCCGGTCGGTATTGTTCCCGAATGGCATCAGCCACAACGTCGCCTTCCCCGGCCCGATGTGCGTAGATGCCGCCCATGACGCCCTGCAGCGAATCAAACTCGTTGACCATCTCGGAGACGAGGTCGGACTTGGCCAACCGCCCGGCGCGGGCATAAGCGGCCAGCTCTCCGGGAGCAATCCCCTTGGTTTCTCCAAGGCGTTCGGCGAGTTTTCCACAAAGCCGCTCCAGCCGACGGGATTTATCTCCCATGGAGCCGAGCGGTCCCAAAAATACGACATGTTCCAGCTTATCCAGCCAGACGCCCAAATCCGTCTTGATATCCGCTTCCCAGAAGAATCGGGCATCTTCCAAGCGGGCCTTGAGCACGCGCTCCCAGCCTTTTTTCACCAAAGAGGTATCTGACGGTTCCAGGTTCAAAGTCGTCAGGAAATGCGGCAAAAGGCGCCCATCAGCTCCCCGCACACCAAAACTCTTCTGGTGGCTTTGCATGGATGTAAGCAACACTTCGGCAGGCAGTTCCAAGTACAGCGGATCAATATCGCCAAGCACAGGAACGGGAATTTCCACCAGGTTGGCTACCTCGCGGAGCAGCCCTTCATCCCAGACGATCTCGCCCCCCTTCTCTTTCGCCAAGGCATCGCCGCGCTCCCGAATCACGCGCACACGCTCTTCCGGATCCAGCATAACCCGGCATTCTTCCTGTGCGATACGCGCATAGTCCCCGGCCCGGGCCACTTCAAACGGTCCCGCTCCCATCACACGATGGCCGAACGTCTGACGCCCGGACTCCAACGTATTGACCTGAAACGGCACGACGTTTTCGTCCAGCAAGGCCAAAAGCCAGCGAATGGGGCGACCAAAGGTAAAATCATAGTCACCCCAATGCATTTTTTTGGGAAAACTCATCTTCTTGATGCATTCGATGCAAATCCCCGGAAGCACATCCACGGTCTTGCCCCCCCCAAGGGTCTTGCGAGCCGCAAGATATTCTCCCTTGGCAGTCTGCACGGTGTACAAATCCTCAGGGCGGACCCCCTGAGTCTTGGCAAAACCGCTCCCGGCCTTGGTCAGCTCTCCATCCTTGTAGGCAATGGCGCTGGGAGGTCCGGTGACCTCTTCTTCCTGAGTACGCTGCTGATCCGCCATGTCCGCAATCAACGCCACGATACGGCGAGGCGTGGCATACGTGCGCACGTCCCGGTGATCAACCATGGCCTGTTCCAGCAAAACAGACAGACTTTCCCGCAATTGTTCCGCAAGCTTCGGCACGAAACGCGCAGGCATCTCCTCTGTGCCGATTTCAAATACAAATTCAGCCATTCTCTTATGATCCTCGCTAGACGTTGGTTCGATTGCCAAGCATGGGATATCCCATTTCCTCACGTTGCGCCGCATACAAAGCGGCGATGGAGGAAGCCAGATTGCGCACGCGGCCGATATAGCCGGTGCGCTCCGTGATGGAAATGGCCCCTCTCGCGTCCAGCAGGTTGAACGTATGCGAACACTTCAGACAATAGTCATACGCGGGCCAAGGCAGTCCCGCCTCGCAGAGGCTTAAGCACTCCGCCTCAAACTTATTGAACAGGTCCAACAGCATATCGGCGTTGGAAAGTTCAAAGTTATAGCGGGATTGTTCCACCTCATTGCGATGGTGGACCTGGCCGTAGGTAACGTTCCCATTCCAGGAAAGATCGTACACGGATTCTTTTTCCTGCAAATACATGCAAAGCCGTTCCAGTCCGTAGGTGATTTCCACACTCACAGGCTTGAGATCAATGCCGCCAACCTGCTGGAAATACGTAAACTGGGTCACTTCCATTCCATTGAGCCAAACTTCCCAGCCCAGCCCCCAGGCACCAAGAGTCGGCGACTCCCAATCATCTTCCACAAATCGGATATCGTGCGCAGCCGGATCGATGCCCAACGCCTTAAGACTGTTCAGATACAGATCCTGTACGTCATCCGGGGAAGGCTTCAGAATAACCTGAAACTGGTAATAGTGCTGCAACCGGTTAGGATTTTCTCCATAGCGTCCATCAGTGGGACGGCGGGACGGCTCCACGTACGCCGTATGCCAGGGTTCCGGGCCGATTACCCGAAAAAAAGTCGAAGGATTAAAAGTCCCTGCCCCGCATTCTACATCCATGGGCTGCATGAGAACACAGCCGTACTCGGACCAATACTTTTGCAGAGTCAGGATAACATCTTGAAAATTCATTTATTTCTCCACTCTAAACATTCCGAAAAGATCCGCCGTCCCACTCAAGACCGAGGTGGTAGGCCATAAAGCGCTCCACGGCCTCGGAAAATTCTCCCCGAACCGCTGGTGGGACGGTCAAACGAGGCCACTCTTCCGGCGGGTGGGTCATTATCCAATCCAACGCCCGCAACGCGCCGTGTGAAACCACAAGCCCCCGGCGCAACGATTCCGGCCCTACGCAGGACGGACACAAAACTTGCCCTTTTTCCACAAAAAAACGTGGGTTGTCAAAATCCTCCAGCGAGCGCCCGCACCCGCCACAGCCGAGAAAATGCGGTTGATATCCCTGAGAAAAACCTACTCTGGCCCGAAAAAGAAGTGGTATCTCCTCAGGCGAGGCAAGCGGGATTTCCAACAAATGCAACACCCGCAGCAGCAGATCATACGTTTGCTCCGCGCCTTCCGGCGCCACCTGCACGGCCTCGGTGAACTTCAGGCAGTTCACAGCCACTCCGAGATTACGACGATTGCCGCGTACACCGGGATGTCCTTCCAGCAGTGTCCCTTCATCCAGGTTAAGGTACCGGCCACGACGATCCGAGTTAAAATGAAAAAGCACCAGGTTCAGCGGATCAAGACATCCGGGAAACCGTCGGCGGCTTTTCATGCCCCCGAAAGCGAACGCCGTCAATACACCACGGGAAGGGGTCAACAGACGAACCCAGGCGTCCGCTTCCCGAAAACGGCCGACGCGAAGTACCAAGGCCTTTTCGGTGAATTCGCGCAACACCTCTCCTTTGCTTTCCGGCCATACGCCCAAGAGGGATACCCGTCAAAACGGGGGACGCATTGACGAGGGCGACAAATGGACTGCCTAAGGCAACGCGACGTCGACAACACCCGTTCCCGTAACGGGATGTTCCTTTCCATCCAAAACCAGCTGAACGCGTTCCAACCGTCCAAACCGGAACTTTCGCTGCCCGTTGAACGCATACTTTACGGTCTGCCCCGGCTGTACCGTAAACTCGTCTCCCCAGGGGGTGTCACCGATTTCCTCACCGTCGGGGTGAAACACTCCGACCCAACAGACGTCTTCCTCCGCCGTAATTTCAAGCAGGTGATCCTCTTTGGCCTCCCGGGATGACGCCGCCTGCTCCGCCTCCGAAGATGACACACCGGCTGAAGCGGCTATGGAAGGCTCCTGGACAGCGACGGGCAACGCATCGGACGGGTTGGAATCGGATGCCGAAGCACCGGTCTCCGACGCTCTTTCTGGTTTCGCCGAAGGCTTCTCGGATTCCAGTACCTGCTCCACTTCAGGCTCCGCAACAGCCTTTGCGGAACGGGCAGCTTCTCCTTCCTGCATCATAAACCATACCAAGCCGCCCAATAGTGCAAGAAGGACTAAAACAACCGCCACAGCGCCCCATTTCGGAGCACTGCCGCCTCCTTTGCTGCAAGGATCGCTCAAGTCCTTAACGCTGATTCCTACATTGGTGCCGGTCTCGACGTCCTCGTCAGGATGAAATTCCCGCTCCAAGACCCGGACACACTCCTGAGGGTCCATGCCGAGCAACCGGGCATAATTACGAAGAAACCCCTTGGCATACACAGGGTGCGGGAAGTGGTCGGTATCCCCATCCTCAAAAGCCACAAGGATGCGACGGCTGATTTTAGTTGCCTCCGTCACATCGGCAAGGGAAAGCTTGCGTGCTTCCCGCTCCTGGCGCATGCGCGCTCCGAGCTGAATCAAATCCATTCCTGCTCCCATAAAGGACTCACGCACAGGCGAGCCTATTTGAACTCCACAACGGCCCGTTCCCGAACAAGCTCCATAAAATCTTCGAACAACGTTTCAAACTTCTTCTGACGCAGCTCCTCAAAAATGGCCTGCCGGGTCCGGTCATCCATCGCTTCCACGGCATCGCCTTCGCTTTCTCCGGTAACCTGCAAAAGCACCCATTTCCCGTCGGCCTCAAACGGTTCGCTCACCTCATCCTTTTCAACGCCCTGCAAGGCCTCGCGCCACGAGGCGGCCAGGTCGCCCATGGCAAACAGCCCAAGATCGCCGCCATTACCCACTGCGGGTCCAACGGAATATTCATCCGCGGCCTCGGCAAAAGACATCCCATCATCCATAGCTTCCAAAATAGTATCCATGGCAGCCTTGTCCGGTGCCATGATCACACTCAACGTCACATTGCGAACGGTTTCCCCCAACGTCGTCCCCGAGCGCTGGGCGTACTCATCCTCAATCTCCTTGTCCGTAACAACAATGCGACTGGAGACATTGTTTTGAACGATCCGGCGCTTGAGCATATCGTCGTACACCGACTTGCGCAGCTCCTCCTCGGTCATGCCGTTGCCTTCCAGAAAACGCTGGAACCGTTCTTCGTCAAGTCCCTTGTCTCGCTTCATTCCTTCGATAAAAGCCGTGACCTCATCCTCGCTCACGGAGACCCCCATGCGGTTCGCCTCCTGGGCAAAGATCAATTCATTGACCATCTCCTCCAACAAATTGGTCTTGAGCTGACGCAGCTGTTCCTGCATCTTCGGCGTATGCAACCGGTCACCATAGTCTTTTTTAATACGGGTATAAATTGTGGACCAACGTTGCTGAAAATCATAACTGGTGATGATTTCACCATTGACGACAGCCATGATGGAGTGAACTTCCGTAGCCTGGGCCTTGCCACCCGGAAGCAAAAATAATGTCAGCAAAATCAGAATAATCCCTTTTCGCATCGTCACTCCTGAATCCCCGTGCGGGGTGCTCTTGCCGTCTGAAACGGCCTTGCGTTTACCGGCTGCCTCGCACCGGGCAACTCTGAAAGTTCACCTATGTTGTTCGTACAAAATGCAGCCTACTCTTCGGCATCCGTGGCCGACGCAGGGCTGGACTCGGTTTCCCCGGGGGACACGGCATCGGCGTCCGAATGTTCGGAGTCCCCGGTTGCCGCATCCAACGCTGCGCCCGCTTCTTCCTGACCGGAACCAGCCACAGCGGTTTCTTCGGATTCCTCCACAGGCAGCAGATGTCGGCTCACTTCAATGTGATATCGCTTCCAGGCTCCTGAAAGCCACTTTTCAAAGGCCTGCGCCACTTTACGCCGCGTCAAAGCCTGCTCAACAAGAGGATATGCCTGGGTGGGGTCCAATAATTTGGCTGGAAGCCGTTCCAACAGGACGAGAGCCTCGTACCCAAATTTTTCTTCTATGATTTGACTTGCTTCCCCATCGGGCAGTTCCTGTAACGCCTCCAACCAAGGGGAAGAGAGCTGTCGTTGCCGCACGGTGATCTCATGCACGGCCACGTTGCCGACTTCCTGCATGGCTTCAGGATCTGTGGAGTCCCGCCAGATCTTCAAAGCTTTTCGCAGCGACGACTTGTCTGCCGCACGTACCACCAGAACACGCAGTGTCTCGGGAAGCTGAAAATCCTTGATGTGTTCTCGGTAATACGCATCCGCTTCGCGGTAATCAATTTTGACCTGAGGCCGAAGCACAAGTTCATGAAATTTTTCCAAGGAACGATGGTAGCGTAGACGCTCCCGCCAGGCCGCAAGATCAATATATTCTTCCACCAGAACTTGTTCAAAAGTGTCATCGGGGTAATCTGAACGGACTTTTCGTTCTTGCTCGGCCAGTTCTTCTTCGGTTACCTCCAGGCCGCGCGAACGTAGTTCCTGGTGGACCATTTCCAGTACGATCAGATCTCCCAAAATCTTCCCATACTCGTCCCGCAAGGCTTCCACGGTGGGGACAAATGCTCCGGCCCCGTCCATATGCAGCAAATCATGCTGAAACTCCAGCTGCGACAGATAAATAGGCTCACCATTCACCCGGGCCACGATCCCCAGATCGTCCCCTTCCGAAGAACAGGCAGCCAGAAGCAACACAGCACAACAACTCCACAATAAAAAGCGGGCGATCTTCATTCAGCTTCCGTCCGTACTGTTTCCGGCTCCGTAAACTCGGTGGCCAGAGATTGTAATTCATTTCGCAAATATTCCAACCCCAAAGCGGTATCCGGCTGCGGGCTTGCCCAACGCACTTCCAAACGTCCGGGCGGAAGCAGCTTGGCGGATTCCGGCCGCTGGGCAACCCAGCGGATCAAATGCTCGGGAGTAACCACGGTGACCTCTTCTCCCCAGGATATCACAGCTCGGCCGGGATAAAGATCAGCCCGCTGCACCTGCAAGGTCGCCAACAGCTCCTTCAATTCCAACACCGACAAAAAGTTCCGCACGGATTCGGGAATTGCCCCAAAACGGTCCCGCAACTCCGCCTCAATTTCCTTTCGTGCCGCATCATCCGCGGCAGAAGACAGTGCCCGGTAATAACCGAGCCGCTCCTTGGCGTCCGGAACGTACTCCCCGGGAATATGCGCCTTGAAAGCGAACCCAAGTTCCGGTTCCGTCCGGACGGGCCGTTCTTCGCCGCGCACCCGGCGAACCTCTTCCTCCAACATTTCCAAGAACAAATCCAGTCCCACTTTGGCGATATTGCCGGACTGCACTTCCCCAAGGATATTCCCGGCACCACGCAAGCGCAAGTCTTCCATGGCAACCCGGAACCCGGCTCCGAGATAATCCATATCAAGGATAATGCGCAACCGTCGTTTGGAGGTCTCGGGCAACGCCTCCAGAGAGGAGACCACAAAATACGCATAGGCTTGGCGCTCACTGCGCCCCACCCGACCGCGCAGCTGGTACAACTGGCCAAGCCCAAACATCTGGGCCTGATCCACAATCAGTGTGTTCACATTGGGAAAATCCAGGCCCGATTCGATGATGGCCGTGGCCACAAGGACATCCAGCTCCTTGTGCCAAAAACGGTGCATGACGTCTTCCAGCGCTCGTTCAGGCAGTTGACCATGCGCCATGCCCACACGTGCCTCGGGAGCCAGTTTTTGAACAAATTCCGCAACGCGCTCCAGCCCCTGAACCCGATTATGAACCCAAAAGACCTGCCCCCCACGATCCAACTCCAACTTCAACGCTTCGGCGAGCTGGGCCTCGTCGCGTTCCACCAACGCGGTTTGCACGGGTTTGCGGTCCTGGGGTGGTGTTTCAATGACGGAAAGCCCCCGCAACCCGGACAATGAAAGTTGCAGCGTGCGGGGAATGGGCGTGGCTGTCAGGGTCAATACATCAATATGCTTGCGAAAATGTTTGAGCCGTTCTTTGTGCTTAACGCCGAAACGCTGCTCCTCGTCCAGAATCATGAGTCCCAGATTGGGCAAATCCACGTCTTTGGACAACAGTCGATGGGTTCCGATGAGCACATCAATTTCCCCTCTTGAGGCGGCGGCGACAACAGTTTTTTGCCGCTTGGGAGGAACGAATCGCGAAAGAAGCCCGATATTGACGCCAAAGGGATCCATACGTTTTTTAAACGTCTGGTAATGCTGTTCCGCCAACACCGTGGTGGGACAAAGCAACGCTACCTGCCGCCCCTCCTCCACAGCACGAAACGCGGCGCGTAACGCCACTTCTGTTTTGCCAAATCCCACATCGCCGCAGACAAGTCTGTCCATGGGTTCCGGTCGGGCCATGTCCGTAAAGACTTCCCGAACGGCCTTTTCCTGATCCGGTGTAGCATCAAAACCGAACCCGGATTCAAACTCATGGTACATCTCACCAGGCTCCCCGTAGGCAAAACCTTTGGTCACCCGACGAACGGCATACATCTCCACCAACTCATGCGCGATTTTTTCCAGAGCCTTACGCACCCGAGCCGTGGTCTTGGCCCAACGGGTGCCGCCAAGCTTGTCTAAAGCAGGCGACGTGCCTTCCGGCCCCTTAAAGCGTTGGACCAAGTTAATCCGATCCACGGGCAAATAGAGCTTGTCCTCGGCGTCAAACTGCAACAAAAGATAATCGTTCTCCACTTCCCCTGTTCGTAAAGGCTGCAACCCGCCAAACCGCGCCAACCCGTAGTCCCGATGGACCAACAAATCCCCTTCGAGCAGACCATCATAGCGATCCAGCCCCTGAAATCGTTTGTCACGAACCCGAACCCGGCTCTCCCGCCGTGGTTGGATCACGTCCTCGCCCAGCAGCCGCATCCGCAGCCAGGGCAACTCGAATCCTTTGGTCAATGGCGCGGTCAAGGCAAACAAACCATTACGCTCCGGCTGATACTCCAGAGCGATATCCAGTGTCTCACCTTCCAGGAGACTCAAAAACTTGGCCCGGGAGCGGTCCGTGCGAAAACAAAGAACAGTTTGTCCTTGCTGATGGGTCCATTCCCGAAGGGCTTCGACCAAAGCGGCCCATGGGCGTTGCGCTTGATCCGGCCGCCAAAACAAATCCGAAAAATCACTGTAGCGGGCTTCCACCAAATCAAGCCCATTTTTTTCCACGCCCAGAGTCAAATCCTCGAACACCAACTGTCTTCGGCCGATCCAGGCATTGCGGGCGGAGTCCGTTCCCCGACAAAGGGAAACCAGCGGCCAACGCTGTTGCGCATCACGTTGGCGACGCTCCACAAAACCCCGCCAAGCTTCTCCCGCGTCTTCAACCCGCTGACGCAGGTTCTCGGCGGAACTGAGCACGAACACGGCATCCGATGGAAAAAACTCCTCCAACGCGACGGCTTTCTTGGAATACAACCCAGGCAAAAACCATGGCTCCTCCGCATCCAAAGCCGAGCACAAGCCCTGCTCATCCAGCGCACCCATTTCCCCGGTGCTACGGAGTTCACGCCACCACGCCCGGGCCTGATCGGGCCGGCTTCCGGTCATGGGAGTAGGGGTCACGGGCAACAGCGTTATTTCTTCCAATTCTTGTCGGGAGCGCTGGGACGCGGCATCAAAAAGGCGAATGCTCTCCAGCGTGTCGCCAAAGAAGTCAAGACGCAGCGGCTGCGTATAGCCTGGGGCGAAAATGTCCAGAATATCCCCACGGACCGCCATCTCTCCAGGTTCGGAAACGACCTTTCGACGACGATAGCCCCAACTCACCAACTGCTCCAGCATTTGGTCCAGCAACAGTTCTTCGCCGCGCGCCAAAGCTGTAAAGCTGTTACGAACAGTGTCCACGCCCGGCCAAAATGGAAGCAGGTTGTCGGCAGTCAAAAGTAGCCCTTTGGGCCGCGAACCGTGGACCATGGCATGCAACGTGGCCATACGCCCGGACCACCCCCCGGCTTCGGGAAGCTCCGGACGATGCGTCCCCAACGTAACCCAACGCCGATCCCATACGGGGAGTGACAGATCGTCACCGGAAAAAAGACGCAGCAGCGCGATGATTTCCCGATATTCGGAAGCCCCGGGAGCGATAAGCACGACATTATGTCCGGAACGCAACAAGGCGTCCGCTGCAACAGCCTGGCCGGCAGGACCACTCTTAAAAATACGCAGATGGTTTCCGCGGCCATTAAGAAATTCCGCCAAAAGCGGCGGCAGGGAGTATCGACTCATGGGTATGTATCCAAGATAATGGAGAGGATGTAGTGCCGAGGTAAGCTCCGCACGGGCCTCATAAAAAGAGAAGAATTCGCAGGCCATCGCAGGCCATCGCAGGCCGAAAAGAACGAAGAGCCGCCGAAAAAAACAAGCAGGCCGGACACGGATCCGCCCAATGGCGTGCGGCTTATCCCACCTTGTTCAGGGCTTCCTTTTCCTGACCGGAAAGCAAACGATCAAGGTTCAGCATGATCAAAAGACGATCATCCAATTTCCCAACGCCATCAATGTAATCAGACTCCAACCCAGACACGACGGCAGGAGGCGCTTCGATGGTATTGGCTGGAATCCGAAGCACCTCGGACACGGAATCGACCATGAACCCAACAATCACACTGGCGGTCTCAATGACGATGATACGATTGTGTTTGTCGGTTGCACGCTGGTCCATGCCAAAACGGCGACGAAGATCCACAATCGGGATCACCTTGCCCCGAAGATTGATCACGCCCTCTACGAACTCAGGAGCCTTGGGAACCTTGGTTATGGCCATGGTCCGGATGATCTCCTGCACCGCCAGGATATCCACGCCGAACTCTTCTTCGCCGATACGGAACGTAACCAACTGGATCAGAGCATCATCCTGGTGTATCTGGTTCTTTTCCATGGACCACAATCCCTTGGCAAACGTTTAGCCTTTTGAATTCCTTTCAGCGGGAATGATTGGCAACATGTCCCCCCTTTGTCAACCGCCCCATACCGTCCTCCAACCGAGCTGGCACGAAACGACCCTAGGGAAGAGGCATCCAATCCTATTCTTCGCGCATCTCCCGAATAGCCCGACGCAGATCCTCAGAAAGCCGTGCCAGCCGTTCAATGGCCTGCCGGGATTCGTCCGCATGACGCAACGTATCGTCACTTTCCGCGTCGATTCCACTTAACGAGCGGCTGATTTCCTCACTCGTGGCCGCCTGCTCTTCCGCAGCCGTGGCAATGGCCCGGACCTGGACGGAGTTGCTGTCGATAACCTGCACAATTTCCTGCAACGCCACTCCCGCCACCGCGGCCTGTTCCGTGGAGGTCCGAACGGCTCCGGCGGCATTGTCCGTGGCCTGCACACTTTTTTCCGTGCTGCCCTGGATGCTCACGACAGCACGGCCCACCTGTTTGGTCGCTTCCATGGTTTTTTCCGCCAGCTTCCGCACCTCGTCCGCGACCACGGCGAAACCACGTCCCGCTTCCCCGGCACGGGCCGCTTCAATAGCGGCATTCAACGCCAACAAATTTGTCTGGTCGGCAATGTCCTCAATGACGTTCATGACGGTTCCGATTCCTTCGGCTTCCTGATTCAAGGCCCGCATCGACTCACGCAGCGTGTCCGCATGGCCCTGCACCTCTCGAATAGCCGCAATCACGCCGTCAACGGTACGCTCTCCTTCCTCGGCCTTGCCCATCCCCTCCTGGGCCTCCCGGGCCGCATCTCCGGCATTACGCGCCACCTCGGCCACCGAGGCGTTCATTTGTTCCATGGCCGTAACGGTTTCCACTGTACGTTTTTTTTGCGTATCCGCTCCGGCTGTTACCCTTTCCATCTTCCGCTCCAAACGGGCGGAAGCGGACGCCACTTCGTCGGCTATGGTCTCAGCCCTTGCTGCCACCTGAGACATGGTTTCATACTGCCGCAGCACGGCCTGCTCATTCTTTTTCACAACGGTCAAATCCGATGCAATGGTGCAGGATCCCATCAGCACGCCTTCCAAATCGTACAGCGGAACCGCATCCAGTCGGATAAACCGGGTATTCCCCCGATCCGTCAGCAATTCACGCTCATGGTTGACAATCGCTTCGCGTGCCGATTGAACATGTTCCGCCAGAATGTCCCCTTTTGCCCCCTTATAAAAGAACTCCGAAACGTGGGAACCTAACTGTTCCTCCGGACTCCCCTCCCGTTCCAACAAATCCAGCATGGGTTGATTCACAAAAGTGAGACAAAACTTCGTGTCCACCACAAAGCAGGGAGACGTCATACCGTCCAGCAATCCCTGCGCAAATCCAAGGCGCTTCAGGGTGGCAAGCATCGCCTCAATATCGCTGGCAAGCTCCGCCATCTCACCATACAGATGGTTGTCCAACGTGGCGCTGAACTCTTCCTGGGCAATACGCCGGGTGAAACGCCGCAGTCGCCCAATCGGCACCACGACGCTCCGGCCAATGAGAAGGACCAGCCCAAAGGCCACCACCAGTGCTCCACTGGAACTCAGCCCAATAATCCACAGCATGGATCGATACTCGGCCAGTCGCCGTTCCAACAGCACATCCAGCTCCGCGGATGCCGTCTCGGACAACTCCGACGCTGTCCGGCGCAACTGAAAGGCGGACTGCATAAAAATCGGCCCCTTGACCAAGGTCCATCGTGCCGGGTCCGAAAGCATGTTTACATACTCGAGAAAATCTCTGGCAGCCGCCTCATAGCGGCGCAACAGTGGAGTCAAATTTTCCTGAAGACTCGCGCTCTCGTCATAATAAAACTCATCTTCCTCCAACGCGGTTCGCCCATCGGCCAGCACTTCAATGTACCCGATACGACGCAATTCAGCACCGAGCAACAGCAATTTCCGACGCGTCATGCTCGAAACACTGCCCGTATTCAACGCCAACTCCGCATGCGTCACAACTTCGGATACAAGTGCCTGCGTAGCGGGCAATCGCTTCAAAACGAGCCGAACCAGAGCCGAAGAATCCTGATCAGGATCAAGCCCAAGCCTGGAGGTTCCCCCAACCAGAGCGATAAGCTCCATCAGGTCATGTACCAACGCGGAATGCTTGGCCGTGGACGCCCGTGGTGAAAGCCGTTTCCACTTCTTCAACTCCTCCCAGCGCTCAAGCAGAGCCTGCAACGCCAAACGCTGCTTGCCCCGACGAAGCAACCCGGCTTCGTCAAGTTCCAAAACCGGAGCCATATCCGCATGGATGCGCTCCAAAATTTCAAACCGGGCGTCAATGCTTTTCTCAAGGTTGCGGAGTCTGGATTCATCAATCCCCCCGGCTACCGCAAGCGATACCAAGCGCTCATGCTCGGTGATTTGCTGGAGCATGGTGGACAAGGGACGAATATAGGCGTTGCCGCGTACCTCCAACCGTGCCAAACGAATGTCATCATAGCTGGCGGAGACCAAAAAATATGAAAGGATGGCGATGGGCAAAAGGAATACCAGGCTGGCGCACACCAACCTCGCCGTAATGCTCATACCGCGAATACGTGCGAAAAAGGAATCGCCGGACATAACCCTCCCCCTAAAGACAGACACAGATGCAAGCGTATGATTATTTTTAATTCCGTATTCCCATAACCGAAGTAGTATAAGAATCCAAGAAAGACAACCGTATCGAAGGCCCGATCCGCTTGGTGGGAAATTGACGGGGAGAAACAAAACGTCTACGGTGCGACGAATTTCATTACGACCCTTTTCTTTTACCCTACCATTCCCGCGAGGAACCATGGCGCGATATACGCAACTCCCGGAAACAGTCTCTCTTGAGGATCAGATCAAAACCCTTGCCGACGAAGAATTGCTCGACTTCTGGGAAGAAACCCAGCAATTGGGGCAAGCCGCCGAGGCAGAAGAAGATACCGACGCCCACACACTCGGCCCGGAATTCGAACGAATCATCTTGCTGGAGCTGCAGATGCGCTCTTGCAGACGAGTAGGTTCCATCTAACCGATTCCGCCCGGCGACCCGAATAAATGGAAAGGCCTTGGCTTCCTCTCATGGGGAGTCCAAGGCCTTTTCCTGTGGAATAGGGCTTCTCCGGCCAAAAGCCGGTCGTCACCTACTCCGGCGTCACGGACACACGGCCGATGCTGAAATATGCGAATCCGCTTTGGGCCATCAATTCAGGCGAATAGAGATTGCGTCCATCAAACAACAGGGGGGCTTGCAGCGCATCGCGAATACGTTCAAAATCAGGATTGCGGAACTGGTTCCAGTCCGTGACCACGGCCAATGCACTGGCCCCGGTCAGCGTTTCGTATTGTTCCTCCACAAGCTCCACAAGCTCGTTGTCCTGCAAGGCCTGGCGCGCCCGCTCCCCGGCAACGGGGTCAAAAGCACGAACACGCATGCCCTCCGAAGTAAGTACTCGGATCAACTCCAAGGCCGGTGCCTCGCGGATATCGTCAGTGTTGGCCTTAAAGGCTATACCCCAAAGCGCCAGCGTTTTCCCCGCAACACCACCCTGATCCGCAAAATAGTCCTTGATCTTGTCCGCCAGCACAATTTTTTGTCGATTATTGACTTCATCGACGGCCGCAATAAGTCGAGGTTCGAAATCATTATCCCGTGCCGTATCAATAAGTGCTTTTACATCCTTGGGAAAACACGACCCACCATATCCCATGCCGGGATAAATGAAATGGTACCCAATGCGGTGGTCCGAGCCGATTCCCAAGCGGACCTCGCCCACATCCGCGCCGACGCGCTCACAAATGCCAGCCATTTCATTGATGAAACTAATCTTGGTGGCCAGCATGCAGTTCGCTGCGTATTTCGTCATCTCCGCGCTGCGGGTCTTCATAACCAATAACTTTTCCCGCGACCTGGCAAATGGCGAATAGAGAGCCCGCAACAACTCCGCGGTGCGGACGTTTTCCGTTCCAACAATCACACGGTCGGGCTTCATGAAATCCGTTACCGCGTCGCCTTCCTTCAAAAATTCTGGGTTGGAAACCACATCGAATTCCAGCGAATCTCCCCGGGCATCCAACTCCTTCTGGATAATCCCGCGCACGCGGTCGGCCGTTCCCACCGGCACCGTGGATTTGTCGACAACAATTTTATATGATGTCATGGTTTGACCGATCTCTGAGGCCACAGCGTCCACGTAGCAAAGATCACACGAACCATCAGGCCGGGAGGGCGTGCCCACGGTGATGAAGGCGAACAAAGCGTTCTTCAGTCCTTCAGCGAGACTCGAGGTAAAAGAGAGGCGGCCCTCCGCCACGTTGCGGCGTACCAGCTCCTCCAGTCCCGGCTCAAAAATATGTACCTTGCCCGCCCGAAGGGTCTCCACGATTTCCGGATTCACGTCCACGCAGACCACATCATTGCCCATCTCCGCAAAACAGGCCGCACTGACAAGGCCTACATATCCGGTTCCAACAATACAAACGTTCATCGTGTTGCGTTCTCCATCTGGTTAGCCGTTGGTTCGCCAGCGCATAGGGAAAATACGGTTTGGGAAAAAAGTCAAGGTCCAAACCACAATTGTAGCGCCATTGCCGTCCTAGGGGAAAGCGTTCTCTGTCTTGCATTGCGCCTCGAAGGAGCGTAGAAATTTTTTCTTTCAAAACCACTCCGGAGGAACGTCATGCCCGTACTCTGCGTCAATATCGATCATGTGGCCACCCTGCGCAACGCCCGGATGGGCATTGAACCTGAACCCGTCACTGCCGCCGCCATGTGCGAACTGGCCGGCGCCCACGGCATCATCGTGCATCTGCGTGAGGATCGCCGCCACATCCGCGACCGCGACGTACGCACCTTACGGGAAACCCTGAACACACGGCTGCATCTGGAAATGGCGGCCACTAAAGAGATGCAGGGAATCGCCTTGGAGACCAAGCCGGAAATGGTCTGCCTCGTACCGGAAAAACGGCAGGAACTCACAACGGAAGGCGGCCTCAACTGCATTGGAAGAGAACAGGAACTAGCCGACTTTCTTGCCCCGCTGCACGAGGCCGGAATCCGCTCCAGTCTTTTTGTGGATGCAGACCCGAAGCAAGTTGCAGCGGCAGCCTCCATCGGAGCAGAATTTATAGAAATCCACACAGGCCACTACGCTGACGCCGCATCCCATGCCGAACAGCAGCAAGAGCTGGATGCAATTCTGCGGGGCATCGACATGGCCCAGGAAGCCGGACTGCTCGTCAACCTCGGACATGGCCTGAACTATACCAATATTCAACCCTTTGCCCGTGTTCGGGGTATCCAGGAATATTCCATCGGTCACTCCATCATGGCCAGGGCCATTTTTTCCGGACTGGATCAGGCTGTGCGCGACATGGCGAATCTGGTTCGCACCTTCACAGACTAGAGAGCAATCATGGTTCGCGGCATCGGCATCGACCTGGTAGAATTGGACCGCATTCGCGATTGCCACCAACGGTTCGGAACAAGGTTCATCCAAAAAATTCTTACCAAACAGGAAACGGCTCGTTTGAACGGACGCCGCGACCCCGTTCCCTATCTGGCCGCCATGTTTGCAGCCAAAGAAGCAGCGGTGAAGGCGCTGGGTACAGGCTTCGCCCAGGGAGTAACCCTGCACAATGTGGAGATTCTGCATCTCCCCTCGGGGCAACCGGAATTGCACCTGCATGGGCGCGCCCTTGAAGTGGCCCAGGCTCTTGGTGTATCCTCCACTCATATTTCCCTGACGCATGCGCGGGATACAGCCGGGGCCGTCGTCGTGCTCGATGGCTGACTCCTCAAAAGCTTTTCCGCCCCAGGAGCGAAACCATGTTTGAACCCCTTCCCGTCCCAGCGGAAATGGCCGAATGGGACCAATCCGCCATCCATGAGATCGGTATCCGAGGAGAATTGCTCATGGAAAACGCCGGCCGGGAAGCTCTGAATGTTCTCCGGCAGGCCTGTGGCCCCCTGAGCAATAAACGGGTTCTTGTTCTGGCCGGTCCAGGCAACAACGGTGGCGACGCCTTTGTCGTGGCCCGTCATCTCCATGATCTCGGTGCCAACGTTTTGCTACTCCACAGCCGCGCCCAGTCCGCGTATAAAGGCCATGCGGGCTATCATCTCAGGTTGGCGAAACGCATCGGCACCCCCATACGGCGCCTTACCCCTTCATTGTTCAGGCGCTACCATCAAAAAGGCTCCATTTCCCTGCCGAACGGAATATCCTTTTCAGGTTCCCCGGAGATTCTTATTGACGGACTTCTCGGTACAGGGTTCGAAGGCTCTCTCCGAGCGGACATGCTGGAAATTGTTCAACTTGCCAATCAGATGACTACCAATGCCGTGGTCTTGGCGTTGGATATCCCCTCGGGTCTGAATGGCGCGACCGGTATGCCCCAGCCCATAGCCATCCGGGCGGACCTCACTGCCACCTTCGGTGCCGTCAAGCTGGGACTCGCACTCCCGGAAGCTGCGGAGTACACGGGCCTTGTGGCCCCTTGCGATATCGGCATTCCCAATCAGTGCCTCCAATCCGCACCGCCACGGCACTTCCGCATCGCACCGGAAATATTCGACATAGCTCCAAAAGCAAACCCCAATGCCCATAAAGGACAAAACGGCTCCTTACTCGTCGTGGGCGGTAGTCGGGGGTTGACCGGTGCTCCGCATCTCGCTGCGTTGGGAGCCCTCCGCGCTGGTTGCGGACTGGTGACGGTGGCAGCGCCTGCTGCGCTCTGTCGTGATATCAAGTTAAATCACCCGGAAATCATGACCTTACCGCTGGGACAGGATTGCCGGTGGAGTTCGGCTTTAGCCGAAGAACTGGTCACACACCTGAACAACAATCCCGCACGCTACCACGCATTGGCCGTGGGACCGGGCCTTGGTCGCTCTGACGGCGCTCGACATTTCCTCTCCGTCATCGGCCGGAGCCTGACCCTGCCCACAGTATATGACGCGGATGCCTTATTCCACCTGTCGAACCTGCACCAGACGCTCCCCGCACAAGCAGTCATCACTCCCCACCCGGGCGAAGCCGCCCGTCTGCTGGGGTGTTCCACAAGGGAGATCCAGGCCGATCGGATCACAGCGGCACGACAGCTAGCAACGCTCTTCCACACAGTGGCCGTGCTCAAAGGGGCTTGGAGCCTGGTGGCGGATCCACCGGGCAGAATCCATCTCTGTGATATGGCCGTACCCTCGCTGGCAGTAGCGGGTTCCGGCGACGTTCTCACCGGTTTGACCGGATATCTGCTGGCAATGGGCTTTTCTCCGTTGCATGCCGCCTGCCTCGGTGTATATTGGCATGCATCCGCCGGAAAACATCTTGACCAATTGCGACATCGGGGTCATCTGGCGGGAGAAATTGCCAACGCTCTTGCCGACGCCCGCCATCAGTACAACAAGGAGGCCTCATGCTGACCGCCAAAGACATCATGACTATCAATCCTTTCACCCTGGCTCCGGATGCAGACGTGAGCGAAGCCGTACGTCTTATGCTTGAAAACAAAATCAATGGACTCCCCGTAGTTGATCAGCAGCAGCAACTCGTAGGCGTAATCTGCCAAAGCGACCTTGTAGCCCAGCAAAAGAAAGTGGCCCTGCCTTCCTTTTTCACCCTGCTGGATGGCCTCTTCCCGGTTACGGCCTCGGAAGAAATGGACAAGGAAGTCGACAAAATGACCGCACTCACAGTGGAAAAAGCCATGACGACAGATCCCGTCCACGTGAACGAGGACACCCCGTTGGACGAAATCGCCACCCTGATGGTGGAAAAAAAGCTCTACACCCTCCCCGTAGTGAACGAGGGCCGTCTTGTGGGGGTCGTGGGCAAAGAAGACGTGCTCAGAACACTTTTGTGAGCCATGCCCCTGCGCCTTGAACTGAACGATCACGCGGCAACGCTCCACCTGGGGCAAAGCCTCGCCAGCGTGTTTTCCCGACGCAGCCGCCCCCCCGCTCTGTTGCTCACCGGAGGGTTGGGAGCCGGGAAAACAACTCTGATTCGTGCCTTGGTGGAATCCCTGCCGGGAGCCGCCCAGGCCGAAGTCACCAGCCCGAGCTTCAACATCGTCAACCTATACCCCACCACCCCACCAGTGGCACATTTCGATCTTTACCGATTGGCCCAGGGATGTTTGGACGACGATATTTTCGAGTTACTGGATTCGGAAGAAAACTGGTGCGTGGTGGAATGGGCGGAACGACTTCACCCGGAAGACGTTCCCACCGGTGCCGTCCGTATCGAAATGGAGGCGTCCGAAACTGGACGCACGGCCCGAATCCAGGCAATGGTATCATCCGATGAGGAGGCAATTCGAGTCCTCCTGCAAGACTATGAAGGATAACGCATGAGTTTAGTGGTTCAAAAATTCGGCGGGACATCCGTGGCCAACCTGGAGTGCATGCGGCAGGTCTTGGCCAAAGTGAAGCGTCCGCTCTCCCGGGGAGATAAAGTGGTCGTGGTCCTTTCGGCCATGTCCGGGGAAACCAACCGGTTGCTTGCCATGGCCGATGAGTGGGCTGCCCAGCCCGACCCCGCGGAAGTCGACAGCCTGGTTTCCACTGGGGAACAAGCTTCCGTGGCGCTTTTTGCCATTCTCCTGAAGGCTCAAGGTATTAGAGCAAGGTCCGTGCTCGGATTTCAGGTACCCATCCGCACGAATTGTGCGCACGGCAAAGCCAGAATCCTGGACATCGACGGCTCAAAGCTTCACACGATGCTTGACGAACACGATGTTCTCGTTGTGGCCGGATTTCAAGGCTGTGACGACTGCCAACGCATCACCACTCTGGGACGCGGCGGCTCCGACACATCAGCCGTTGCGCTCGCCGCAGCACTGGAAGCTGATGTATGTGAAATCTATACCGATGTTTCCGGCGTTTTTACCACGGATCCGAACATCTGCTCCACGGCTCGAAAAATCGACAAGGTCGCCTATGACGAAATGTTGGAAATGGCGAGCATGGGTGCCAAGGTACTGCAAATCCGTTCTGTTGAATTCGCAAAAAAATACAATGTGATCGTTCATGTCCGGTCCACGTTCTGTGATGAACCGGGAACCATCGTCTGCCAGGAGGATCAAATGGAAGCCGTGCTCGTATCCGGCATTGCCTACGACAAAGACCAAGCCCGCATCACACTTGTGCATGTGGAGGACCGTCCCGGAGTCTCCGCTCAGGTCTTTTCTGCCATTGCCGCCAAAAAAATCCTTGTGGACATGATCGTTCAGAACCCCAGCAAAGACGGAAAAACCGACCTGACCTTCACGGTTCCTCGCGCTGATTTGAAGCAGACCATCCGCATCCTGGAAGGATTGAAGTATGAAATCGGCTTCGGAGATCTGCGCTATGATAAACACGTGGCCAAAATCTCGGTTATCGGTGTGGGCATGCGCAACCATTCCGGCGTCGCCTCCAAAGCCTTTCAGGCTCTTTCCGACGAAGGCATCAACATCCTTATGATCTCCACATCGGAAATCAAGGTAACCTGCCTGATCGAAGAAAAATATACGGAATTGGCTGTTCGCACGGTGCACAAAGCCTTTGACCTGGACTCCGAAAACGGAACGCCGAACTGTAGTTGCCCATGAAAAAAATATCGCTCTACGACACCACTCTGCGGGACGGGACGCAGGCCGAAGAATTGAATCTGACAACGGAAGACAAAATCCGTGTGGCCAGAAAACTTGATGAGTTGGGCCTGCATTACATTGAAGGCGGCTGGCCGGGATCCAACCCCACGGACAAGCAGTTTTTCCGGGAAATCCGCAAACACCGGCTATCCACGGCTCGGATCACGGCCTTCGGCAGTACCCACTATCATCGCACCAGTGCGGAGCAGGATCCGAATCTCGCGTCCCTGCTGGAGGCGGAGACCCCGGTTTTGACTATCTTCGGCAAGACCTGGGATCTGCACGCCCGCACTGCATTAGGCGTCAGTCTGGAGCGAAATCTCGAACTAATCCATGCCAGCCTGGAACATCTGCGTCCGCATGTGGACGAATTATTCTTTGATGCCGAGCATTTCTTTGACGGCTACAAGGCGAACCCGGCTTTTACACTCGACTGCATGAAAACCGCTCATGAAGCCGGTGCGGACATACTGGTACTCTGCGATACGAATGGCGGCACCCTGCCCCATGAAATCGTCAAGATCATGGCGGATGTCCAAAAGCACCTGCCTGATGCACAGCTGGGTATCCATACCCACAACGACTCGGAATTGGCCGTGGCCAACGCTTTGGTCGCGGTTCAACATGGGGCGGTGCAGGTCCAGGGGACCATCAACGGATATGGGGAACGGTGCGGTAATGCTAACCTCTGTTCCATCATTCCATGTCTTGAATTGAAAATGGGGCTTGACTGCCTCGGCGCGGAACGCCTGAAGATGCTGCGTGATACAGCGAACTATGTCAGCGAAGTCGCTAACCTGCGCCCCTTCCTGCGTCAGCCCTTTGTGGGCGCGGCCGCTTTTGCCCACAAGGGCGGCATTCACGTATCCGCCGTGCTCAAGGACTCCGAAACATACGAACACATTCGCCCGGAATCCGTGGGCAATCATCAGCGGGTACTGCTTTCCGACCTGGCAGGTAAATCCAACATCCTGTTCAAGGCCAAGCAATGCGGCTTTGATGTGGATCGAAATGATCCCCGACTGGAAATCCTGCTCGACGACATTAAGGCTCGTGAGGAAATGGGGTACGAATATTCCGTGGCCGATGCGAGCTTTGAATTGCTCCTGCGTGAAAAACTCGAATGCCCGGATCCGTACTTCACGTTCCACAATTTCTTTGTTCTGGACTCAAAACGAGAAGAGGACGAACTCCCGCTGTCCGAAGCCACAGTCATCGTCTCCGTTCGAGGGGAACGGGCACACACCGCCGCATCGGGCAATGGCCCGGTGAACGCCCTGGACCGTGCAGTCCGCAAGGCATTGGAACGTTTTTACCCACGACTCAAAGAAGTGCGACTCAAAGACTTCAAGGTACGCGTCGTTTCCGGCGTACTTCGTGATACGGGCGGCACGGCTTCTTTTGTACGTGTCCTGGTCGAATCCAGCGATGGACAAAACCACTGGACCACGGTCGGCGTTTCCCACAACATCATTGAGGCATCCTGGCAGGCCGTGGTGGACTCCATCAACTACAAAATCCACCTCGACGAATGTGAAGCAAAAGCCGGGAAAGGCGACCCCGGAGCCCCGTAATCCATAATCGTTTTCCAGGAATTATCATGCTCAAGCAGTTGACTTTTCTCTGTGACAACACGGCGGCCCCGCACCTTGAGTGCGAATGGGGACTCAGCGTGGCATTGGAATTCGACAACGGCCACTTATGGCTTTGGGACACAGGACAAACCGACCTGTTCCTGCGCAATGCGGCTAAATTAGAAATTACGCCGCATAAGGCGGACGGCCTCGCTCTTTCGCATGGTCATTACGACCACACCGGCGGGTTGAGCGCCCTCATGGAGCATGGCTTCCGCGGTGACATCCTGGCACACCCACAGGCAGAAGTGCAGCGGTACAGTCACCGCAAAACCCTTCGGCCTATTGGGCCTCCGGTCCCCCTACCGCGGTTCACACCTGTGGAACGTACGGCAACACCGGAACCGGGCATGACCATGATCACGGATATCCCTCGTCAACCGGGCCTGTTCCAGGCAGTCCGAGATTTTTCTCTGGATACGGAGGGAAAACGCCCCGACCCTGTTCCGGACGATGCATTCCTTATGCTGGAAACACGCCAGGGACCGCTGGTTTTATTGGGATGCTGTCATTCAGGATTGGAAAACAGTCTTCTTGAGCTGCAAGCACAAACCGGCCGGAGCGAGGTCTTTGCAGTCGTCGGCGGTCTGCATCTTCATAACGCTGGCGAAGCGGAATGGGAGGCTACGGCTCAAGCCCTGGAACGCTTTCACGTCCAGAAACTGGCTATGGGCCACTGCACGGGAGAAAACGCCATCCAATTCTTGGAAAACCGACTCAATTGCGAATGCCTTCGAACCTATTCAGGCTTACGCTTGAGCCTGCCCTAAGCTCCGCAGACTGGCTCGCATAATCCAAATCTTATCCCCGGGCACCAGGGGCGATTCCCAGTGCTTTGCCGAGCGCCGCATCGGACCATAGCTCGGCGTCATGCCAAAACCGATTTTGCAGCCCCCAAAGATCCACCTCCAATCCTGCGGCGCGGCTGCGACGAATTATTTCAGCCAGTTCTGCACTTTGGACGGTTCCCTCGCACAGCATATCCCGTAGGGAGCGCCCCAACCGCTGCTCCAACCAGGGCTTCGCCGGATGCCCCTCTCCAATGGAACGAATAAAGTTCCACAAATCCTTCCGATCTTCAAAACACGGCTGGCGAATGACGGCCAAGGCTAAGGCAGGCCACTGCGCAGCCCAAAAAGCTTGATGCTGTGGAACGGATTGATGTGGTCGATATTCCAGGAAAAACTTCGCCTGTTCTGCGTGTCGCCACAAGGCTTCCCAATCTTCCGACGCCGCCAGCTCAACGGCTTCCTGCAACGCACTTTGCCGCATTTTCCAATGTAATGATTCCGGACGGATGGTTTCTTCTGTTCCGTTATCCAACTGAAAATACATTTGCCCGCAAAGACCGTCATCCTTTCTTCCCTGCTCCCAGCGCCAACCGCAACGCACGGCGCCTCCGGCCACCAGCCCACCATGGCACATACGTAAGAGTGCGGTTCCTTCCACAGTGCCGGATTCCAGCGTCCCAGCCAGGGATCGAGCAACCGTGATGTGCACTCCCGGCCAACGCACTTCGGCCTCCCCCCCGGGAGGAGGCATCTCCGCATTGGACCGAAGGCGTACCAAGGCGAGGCACGTCAGCCGCGCTGTTGTTTGCCGACGGGCAACGACTTCTTCCTCGTATAGCGCCATGCCATCAGGATACCGAGGCTCATTCGGATATATTTTCTTCAATTCATCACATAAAACCGATTCAAGATCCGGCCCCCCCGACGCCCGGCAACACTCCATGGCGCGCATGCAGTAGGTGAGCGCGTTCCGTGGTTCCACTCGGGAAACATCATCAAAAAACCAAGCGCAACTTGCAAACATGGCAAGCCCAAAACGCTGCATTTCCAGAAGCTTCCATGATTTTTGGATATTTTCACGAGAAAGTCCAGACTTCATGTAGCTGTTCTGAAACACTTTGGAATCACTTTTTCCCGACAAAAACGTCCCATACGCACGCAGAGCCTCTTCAGGAACAAGAAACAATTCCTTGCCCAAAGCATCAAAATGTTCATCCACTTTCTGTTTAACGGCTTCCAGCCCCTGACGAAGCGGCGCTCTCCATTTCTGATTCCACTGCGGATGCCCACCATCACGGCACCCACAATCGGCCCGCCATCGCTCCACCCCATGGGAACAACTCCAGGAGGACGGCTCCTTCAGCCGTACCCGTTGCTTAGGAGGATTATCCGCAAGATACGCGGCATAGTTGGTAAGACTCCATCCCTGCCGTCCGGCACGGGCTTGTTCCAAAACATACGCCAACGCCATTTCGCCGAAAGGAAAATGGTGACCGTATGTCTCTCCATCCGTGCCGATACTAAGCAACCCCTCGGAGCCAACTCCGGTCAGACGATTCCAAAACCGCTCCCCATCCTTGAGCAGCCCCTCAAAGGCTACGGCCTGGGAAAGCGGCCCATTATAAAAAAACACTGCCATCGGGCGTTCCGAAGGCAAGTCAACAGAATACGGCCTGGAGAGATCCACCTCATCCCCGCTCACAGGTTGCCACGTGCCATCCTCCCCGGCAATGGCCTGCACCTGGTGCGGTGAAAGGATGGTGAAACGTACCCCCTGAGCGGACATGGACTCCAGGGTAGGCGTATCCACGGCGGCCTCGGAAAGCCACATCCCTTCGGCGCGGCGACCGAATCTCGACTCAAAATCATCCAGCGCCCAGGCGATTTCCAACATACGATCCCGTGCTGAGGCCAAGGGCAAAATGGCGTGATGATAAACCTGTGCCATGGCGTTGCCATGTCCCCAACGCTCCTGGGAGCGCCTGTCCGCTTCCAGGAGTCGGGCATAGACTCGGGGAGCGCCTCGTTCCAGCCAGGAAAGCAGCGTCGGACCGAAATTAAAACTGATCCACTCATAACAATTCACGATATCGGTAATCCGCCCTTGGGCATCAAGTCGCCGGGCAAAAGCCAAGGGAGCATACGATTCACGCAATATTCGACTGTTCCAGTCCATGGCCGGAGCGGCCGTACCCTCCGGAAGAATGCATCCTAACCACGGATCCTCCCGAGGAGGCTGATAGAAATGTCCATGTACGCAAAGTTGACCCGCCATCATCGGCTCCTAGTGGAATTCCCGTATTCAAAGTTCGTCTTTGTTCCGTCGCAAATCCCTTTGATTCTGACAACCAAAAGAAAAGCCCGGCTCCGAAAAGATACGAAACCGGGCCTCGCAAATTCGTGTTCCAGCCTGTCAGGGACCGCACGACAGGCAGAAGTTTTGTTGCTCCTCAGACGTTCACCCCGGGACGAAAAATCTTCACCGGACGTTCCGACGATGAATTTTCCGGCACCAAACGATAGCCCATTTGCTTGGCCATGAATGCCAGAGGCTTGGTGTCATGCGTGACGCGCATGATCTCCAACAATGTTTCCACCCCAAGCTTTGCACGCAGATCAAACGGGTTCAATTCACGCAGCAATGTGGAATAGGGCTTGCCCAACCGTTCCGCCACTTCCTTGGCCTGCATTTCGCCACCCAGTACCGAATCCTGCACGACCTTCGTCACATCTTTGGGATACATGCTTCTTTCCCCCTCGGTTTTTCGGTTTAGGCGAAACACTATCAAAAAATTTGTTTCTGCGTCAACACAACCTGTTTTTTTTCATAAAAAAAAGGGTCCAGCGAGCATAACTCACTGAACCCAAATGGTATTTTACAAATAGGAAAAACTACATTGCACTTCCGACCTGGCGCATCAATCGCAACAACTGGTTGGTAAAGCCTGCTTCGTTGTCGTACCAGATGATCAATTTAAGCTGTGTGCCATTGAACACGGAAGTGAGCGGAGCATCCACGACGCCGCCGTGGGTGGAACCCATATAATCTACGGAAACCAAAGGTTCTTCGGTGTAGCCCATATGCTCGTTGGCAGCGGCCTTGAGCACGGCATTCACCTCTTCGGCAGTGGTCTTCTTTTCCAACTCCACCACGAGATCCACAAGGGACACGTTGGCAGTGGGGACACGCACGGCCATGCCGCCCAGCTTTCCGTCAAGCTCGGGGATCACCAGCGCAACCGCTTTAGCCGCCCCCGTCGTTGTGGGCACCATATTCACAGCGCAGGCACGGGCCCGACGGATATCCTTATGCGAACCATCCAAAATCCGCTGACTCATCGTGTAGGAGTGGACCGTGGTCATCTGGCCGTGGCGGATGCCGAAAGTGTCGTTGATGACCTTGGCCACGGGTGCCAGGCAGTTGGTGGTGCAGGAAGCGTTGGAGATGATGCGGTGTTCCGGCTTGAGGTCCGCGTCGTTCACGCCGGTTACGATGGTGACGTCCGGTTCCTTACCTGGAGCCGAGATAACGACTTTTTTGGCACCGCAGGCAAGGTGCTTTTCGCAGCTGTCCCGATCACGGAATTTACCGGTGCTTTCCACAACCATGTCGCAACCGAGATCCCCCCAGGTCCACTCGCCCGGGGCGTTGCGGGTAACCTTGACTTCGTGTCCCTTGACACGAAATCCTTCATCCGTGGGTTCCACATCCATAAACCGGCCATGCACGGAATCATATTTCAACAGGTGGGCAAGCTGCTCGTTGCTGGCCCGGGCGTTTACCGCCACCAGTTCCAATCCGCTTTCTTCCGCCATCAGACGGGTCAAATAGCGACCGATGCGACCAAAGCCGTTCAATCCAACCTTCACAGCCATAATCCAAACGCTCCTTTACCCTTTTCAACGGGTCACGGACGGATCACCGAAACGACGCCCGGCATCCGTCGCCATTATTTTTGGGGTTCAGCCTCGTCCGAGCCGAACTATCTGTCCGATCCCCTGTATATGCCGCAGCATGCGCCGCGTCAACGCCCATTGGCCTTGTCCATACGTTCCTGAAGCCGGGCAAGGGTAGCGCGGTCGTTGAAGTCGAAATGCAGGGGGGTCAGGGTCACATACCCTGCAGTAAGCAACGCCCGATCCCGGTCCGGACTCAACGCTTCCGGCGGGATCTCTCCTTCCAGCCAGTAATAGGGATTTCCCCGGGGATCCTGACGTTCTACATACCAGTCCCTATATGCGGCCCGAGTATGTGGACACAGCCTAAGTCCTTTGTGCTCGGCAAAATCACAGGAGGGGAAATTAAGATTAAGCAATGTCTTGGCAGGAATCTCCGACCAAGGGATATCGGGGAGCAGGGATACCGCAAAACGGGCCTGCTCCGTCAAATCCCTCGGAGTAAAATCGTCCATGGAAACAGCCATGGCCGGAAGCGACATAAGCGCAGCCTCCGTGGCCGCGGAAACCGTACCCGAATAAACGATATCCACTCCGACATTGGCTCCCTTGTTGATGCCGGACATAACCACATCCACATCGCCACGGACCAGCGAACTCAACCCCAGCTTCACGCAGTCGGCGGGAGTACCATGCACGCCGATACCGGAAAACCCGTCTTCCTGAAATGTGTGTACCCGCAACGGTGTGTGAAATGTAATAGCGTGTCCCACGGCGGATTGCTCCGCCACCGGCGCCACCACTTCCACCTCGTGTCCGGCCTCTTTGATCGCCGCATAGAGCGCCCTGATACCGTGAGCCTGAATACCGTCGTCGTTGGTCAAAAGAATGCGCATATCTCGTTCCGCTCCATCCTACTGGAAACGCTCCGTTGCGCGAGCGTCTTGTTTGCGAACCGCCTGGAAATCGCGTACATCAAGCTGGCGGCCTTTTCGCCGCCCCGCTTAGGGCGGGGGTACTGCATCACGGATTCAATGGCAAGAGAGAGCATGGAAAAGAACATATACGTCAAAGACCTTCAGCCCGGCCATGCTGTGCGGGATATTTTTCTTCTAGCCGAGGCCCAACGGGCGCAAGCACGCAACGGTCCCTACTGGAAACTCAAACTTCAAGACGTCACCGGCCGTATCGACGCTGTCATTTGGAGTCCTTTGAGCGAACAGTTTCAGCAACTGGAGCCAGGCAGCCTTGCCGAGGTTTCCGGCCAGGTGGGCAGCTTTAAAGAGCGTCTGCAACTCCGCGTGGACCAACTGATGACACTCAACGGTGACGCACCGGATTTGGGTGAATTTCTACCCCGAAGCGCCACACCGCCCGAAGACCTCTTCGAGGCACTGGATGATTTGGTTCTGGAACACATTACCCATCGCCCGCTTAAAAAGCTGGTCCGCCGAGTGTTCAAGGACAAAAACATCCAACCGCGGCTGATGCAGGGCATGGGAGCCAAGGTGGTACATCATGCATACGTCGGCGGGTTGCTGGAGCACACCTTGGGGGTCGCCCGAGCCTGTATGGCTGCCTGCGACCTCTACCCCCACCTGGACCGACAAATTCTCCTGGCCGGCGCCCTGTTTCACGACATTGGCAAGGCCTGGGAACTCTCCGGCGGACCCGACAACCAGTATACCGACGAGGGCCAACTCCTGGGCCACATCGAATTGGGCTTGGAAGTGCTCCGCCCCTTCTTTGCCAAGGCCCGCGACCTGGAACCGGAAATCATCCTGCACCTCAAACACCTCGTGCTCAGTCATCACGGTGAGCATGAATTCGGCGCGCCCATCCGCCCCAAAAGTGCGGAAGCGTTCGTTTTGCACCTCGCAGACATGATGGATTCCAAATTAAACATTATTTCCGGTGCAATAGAACAAATCGGCGACGGTGAAGGCTTGGCCTGGACACCGTATCTCCGCTTTTTGGAACGCCCCGTCTTCCGGGCTGTCCCCACACCGGACAAAAACAATCAAAACAAAAACGAGACCCCGGAGAACCAATGTTTATTACCTTTGAAGGGATAGAGGGTACCGGCAAGTCCACACAAATTCGTATGCTTGTTGAGCATTTCAAGCAACGCGGGCAAGACGCCATGGTCACCCTGGAGCCGGGGGGAAGTCGGATTGGGAAAGAACTACGCCGCATGCTACTGCACCTGGAGGGCCGCGACATCACGCCGGAAACAGAGCTTTTTCTGTATCTTGCGGACCGCGCACAGCATGCGGCCCAGGTTATCCGACCAGCCTTACAAAGTGGAAAAATTGTTATTTCAGATAGATATGCAGATTCCACCGTTGTTTACCAAGGGTATGGCCGAGGACTGGACCCTCGGTTGTTGCACCAACTCAACGAAGTGGCCGTGGCTGGTTGCTGGCCCCATGTCACCATCCTGCTCGACCTGGAACCGGAGACCGGATTAAACCGGGCTATGGCGCGCAACCTTCGGGAAGGGAAGGCCGTCGAGGAAGGACGTTTTGAGGCGGAAAGTCTGGAATTCCACAAACGCGTGCGCGAAGGCTACCTCACCTGGGCGGCCCTGCACCAGGATCGCATTGAAGTGGTGGACGCCACCCCCGGCCCGGACGAGGTGTTTGAATCAATTCGAACCGTCATTCACCGCGCTCAACAGCGCCACTAATACACCCTCCATCTCTAAAGCAGAACGCAAGGCGGTTTCCAATTGGGAACCGCTTTCTCTTTTTATTCTTTGGAATTTCCAACCCGCTATGATATGGCTTTAACCAAGCGGCAAGTTCTCTAACTCTCGACAAAAAACGCCCTATGATCAACACCGACTCCAGGTTTCTGCAGCGCGGAAAACGCGTGGCTTTTTTCGATTTTCTTATATTTCTCTCTTTGTTGGCACTTCTTGGCTGGCTGCTGGCCCGAGGAACCGACCAACTGGGATACAACTGGCAATGGTATCGTATCCCTCCATTTCTTTTCGAATGGAAGGATGGAGTATTTCATCCCGGTTTATTGCTCCAGGGACTGTGGGTTACGCTGCAAATAACGGGGGCTGCGTTTGTCCTGGCCTTCGCCTTTGGGCTGATCACCGCCCTTTTTCGACTCTCTTCTTCATTTTTGGCCCATGCCTTGGCGCGCTTCTATCTGGAAACGATCCGTAACACCCCTCTCTTGATCCAACTTTTTTTCACTTACTTCGTGCTGGCTCCCATTCTCGGAATTAACGGTTTCTGGGCATCCGTCCTAGCCCTTTCCTTGTTCGAAGGAGCCTACGCTTCTGAAATATTTCGAGCGGGCATCCTCTCCGTGGACGACGGGCAATGGGAGGCGGCGCAAAGTCTTGGGGGAAATCTCCTGTTCACCTACCGGGAGGTCATCCTGCCTCAGGCTGTTCCCCGCATCCTTCCCCCTCTGGCCGGGCAGGCGGTTTCGCTGGTCAAGGATTCCGCCCTTGTCAGTACCGTAGCCGTCTACGACTTGACCATGCAGGGACAATCCATTGTTTCAGATACCTTTTTGACCTTTGAAGTCTGGTTCACCGTGGCCGCCATCTATCTGGCGATCACTCTGCTCCTTTCCGCACTCATTTCCTTCATGAACCGAGCATTCAACGGTGCATGAGAAAATAGATTCTACTCATCCGCAACCATAAGGAGGAACAATGACATTATGGCAAACGACCCGCACGGGCCTTACGGCCCTGATCGTCATCCTGGGGTTGGCCACGGCCGTCTGGGCCGGAGATAGCCGCCAGGAACTGGCCCAAGACAGCACTCTGGAACAAGTCATGCAACGAGGGGTTCTCAAAGTGGGCTTCTCCACCTTTGTCCCCTGGGCCATGAAGGATAAAAACGGCGAATTCATCGGCTTTGAAATTGATGTGGCCCGCCGCCTGGCCAACGACATGGGCGTTCGCGTCCAGTTTGTCCCCACCAAGTGGGACGGAATCATTCCGGCCCTTCTGGCAGGTAAATTTGATATCATCATCGGCGGCATGGGCATCACACCAAGCCGAAACCTCAAGGTCAATTTTTCAGATCCCTATGAGTTTACAGGGATGTCCATTGTGGCTCACAAGAAACTTGCCGCAGGAATGACGACCCTTGAGCAGTTCAACCTCTCCGATGTCACCGTGGCCGTTCGCCTGGGAACCACGGCTGAAAAAGCAGCCAAAAACTTCCTGCCCCATGCCGAACTTCGCCAGTTCGGCGACGAGGCCGCTTCCATTCAGGAACTGCTTAACGGCAAAGCACATTGCCTGGTCGCCTCCAACCCTCTGCCGCGGAATCTGGTGGCCAAATACCCCGACCAACTCTTTCTCCCTCTGGATGAAGACTTCACCAAGGAACCCATCGGCTTTGCCGTCCGCAAGGGTGATCCTGACTTCTTGAACTTCCTCAATAACTGGATCAGGGTAGCCAATGCCGAAGGTTGGCTTGCGGCCCGGTTCGACCATTGGTTCCACACAGAAGAATGGAAATCTCAGGTGGAGTAGGGAAGAGTCCCATTGCGAAATCGAAAACTCAGGGTCACGCCCCTGGATGCGGCCATTCTCGCGCTGCTGATCGGGGCGGCCCTTCTCTTCGGCTACAGAGCAGCCCGCGGCTTAAATTACGACTGGAATTGGTCGTCCATGCCCCACTACCTGCTGCGTTTTGACGAGCAAGAGCAGACCTGGAAAGCGGGCCTTCTGCTTCAAGGACTATTCGTAACTCTGCGACTCAGTCTGCTTTCCGGTTTGCTGGCCACGCTGTTCGGCACCATCATGGGGCTGTTCCGCACCAGTCGAAGTCCACTCCAGCAGATGGTAGGAGCGGCCTATGTCGGTTTAGTACGAAACACCCCGCCTCTGGTGCTGGTCTTCGTGTTTTACTTCTTTCTCGGCGACCAGATCATCACGGCTTTGGGAGTGGACGACCTCGTATATCGTATCCCAGAACGCTCCCAATGCATTCTCTGCTTCTTTCTCGGCCCACCACAACAAATCCCAGCCTTCCTTTCCGCCGTACTCACCCTGGCACTTTTTGAAGGGGCGTACATCGCTGAAATCGTTCGGGCCGGCATTGAATCCGTACCACGCGGGCAGTGGGAGGCAGCATCCGCACTGGGATTCACCCGCTGGGGCTGTCTGCGAAACATCATCCTACCGCAGGCTCTCGCCACCATGATTCCGGCCCTTGCCGGACAGTTCATCTCCACCATCAAGGATTCAGCCATCGTCTCCATCATTTCCATCCAGGAATTGACCTTTGCCGGACAGGAACTCATGGCGGCCACATATCGAACTTTTGAAATCTGGACGTTGGTGCTGGTCATGTATTTTACCATGACTTTTCCGCTTTCTCTCGGCGTTCGAAGACTCGAACAGCGCATGAACCGCCACAGGAATGAACGATGACGCAGAGAAGCGCCAAGGCTTTGACAACCACCGACAAAACCACCATGATGGACGCAACCTGAAACATTTGGAGGAACTATGTCCCACCATGTTGAATTCTATGGGCTTTCAACCTGCATTCATTGCAAAAAAGCCCTGCAATATCTGGAAGAATGTGAAGTAGCTTGTGATCCCGTATTCGTCGATAAGCTGGAAGGCGAAGAGCGAAAAAGCACCATTGCAAAAGTCAAGGAGCACAACCCCGCTGTCTCGTTTCCCACGCTCGTGATCAACGGAAAAGTCGTGGTGGGATTCAACAAAGACAAAATTGACGCGGCCCTGGGAAAATAACCCCGACAAACGGAGGTACGCGGCATGGATGCAAAACAGCTCTATCAGGCGCTGAAAAAACTCCAGGAACCCAAAGGCTACTACTTCAACGAAGACATGGACATGACCATGCCCCTGCTAGAAAGCCTGCTGGAGAACAGGGAACGGTACGGGTACATGGCTTGCCCCTGCCGGCTGGCCAACGGCGACTTTGACGCGGACAAAGACATTGTTTGCCCGTGCGTCTACCGAGAGGCTGACGTAAAAGAATATGGAGCCTGCTTCTGTGGTCTCTATGTCTCAAAGGAGTGGAACGAAGGGGGCATCGAACGAAAGCTGGTTCCAGAACGCCGCCCGCCTGAAAAAATTCAATGGTAAGATAAGCAGTCAAAAACCATCTCCCCCTTCCGGCCGTACGCTCGGAAGGGGATTTTTCCTCTCCGTTGTAATGAAAAAGCCGGAACATCTGTTGGATGCTCCGGCTCTGCGTACCGTCCCTGAATGGATCGGCAGCTTACTTGCTCACCTTGAGCTTTTGCCAATATTCCTCATACAAAAGGATGGCGTCCCCCACGTCGTCCTGAAACTCGGAACGCTCCATGACCTCCTTCGGAGGGAAGACCACCGAGCTGTTGCGCAGCTCCTCTGGCAAAAGCTCCTGTGCCGCGGGAATGGGAGTTGGATAACCGTACTCCTCGCAGCACATGGCCGAGATGTCCGGACGAAGCATAAAGTTGATGAAGGCATGCGCATTTTCAATGTTGCGCGCCCCCTTGGGAATCACAAAGTTATCCATCCAGAAAATGCCACCCTCTTGCGGCCAGACAAATTGCAACGAATCGATTTCTTGCATGGCCACATAGGCTTCACCGTTCCAAATCATGCCTCCGGACACCTCCTCCCCGAGAAACGCCAACTTGGGGCTGTCCGAGTTGAACACGCGGACGGAAGGCACCAACGTACGAAGCAATTCATATACTTCCTTGATCTTCTCAGAATCGGTCTCATTAAGCGAATAGCCCTTGAGCAACAATCCAATACCGAACACTTCGCGCAAATCATTCTGCAGCAATAAACGCCCTTTGAGCGCCTCGTCCCAAAGCCCCTTCCAGGAGGACACTTTTTCCGGGTCCACCGCGTCGGCATTGACCAAAATGCCGGTCCCTCCCCATAGATACGGAACAGAATACTGATTTCCCGGGTCATAGGATTTGTCCAGAATCGCCGGGTTCACGTTCGAAAAATTCGGGAGCAAGGAACGATCAAGGGGTGCAAGCAAGCCATCGTTGCGCATTCGATTCACAAAATAGGTCGAGGGTACCACCACGTCATATCCCTCCCCACCCAGCAGCTTCACCTTGGCATACATGGCTTCATTGCTTTCATACGTGGTATAAACCACCTTGATGCCGGTTTCCTTGGTAAAACGGGACAACACCTGGTCAGGAATGTACTCGGTCCAGTTGTAAACATAGACCTCTCCCCCCCCGGCAAAGGCCGATCCGGTCAGCAGGACCAGAAGCAGCGACAAGATACATTGTCTCATCTTTTTCTCCTCAAAAGCAGTTGCGAGGTAAACACTATCACAACCGTGAGTCCGAACATGATGGCGGAAAGCGCGTTCACGTCCGGCTTCACCCCAAGCCGAACCATGGAATATACCCGGAGCGGCAAGATATCGAACTCCGGCCCAGTCACGAAGAAACTGATAATCACGTCATCCATGGACAACGTGAACGAAAGGAGCCACCCCGCCACAACCGCAGGCAGCAGCATGGGCAGCAGAACATGTCGAAAAGCCTGAAACTCTCCGGCTCCGAGATCCTGAGCCGCCTCAATCAGGTGTCCGTCAAACCCGGCTAAGCGGGAACTGACGGTCACCGTAACAAACGGTAGGCAGAAGGTGGTGTGTGCCAAAAGAAGCGTTAAAAAACCGGGTTTCAGCCCGATGAACATGAACAGCACCAATAAGGCCACTCCCATGACAATATCCGGCGAGACCATAAGTATAAAAAGCACTGACTGCATGATCTGTTTGCCGCGAAAGCGGTAACGATACAATGCCACTGACGCGAGCACTCCCAACATGGTGGCGGCAGTGGCCGAAAGTACGGCCACAGTGAGGGAATTCAATGCCGCATCCATGAGTTGCGTATTTTCCAGAAGCCGCCCGAACCACTTCCAGGTAAACCCCTTCCAGGCTACCGAATATTTAGAGTCGTTGAAGGCAAACACCACCAGCACGGCAATGGGCAAATATAAAAAAACATAGACCGGCAGCAGCCGCAGCAGTTGCAACACGCTCCTCATGCCTCGCCCCCATCAAAACCGTCACGGCCAGGGCGGCGAACACGTCGCGCACTGGCATGATAGGCCAGGAGCAGCCCGCCCATGAGCAAGGTGAGCACCACGCTGGCAGCTGAACCGACCGGCCAATCCCTGGCGGTCAGGAACTGATCCTTGATGAAATTCCCCGCAATGACATGCTTTCCGCCGCCCAACAGATCTGGAATGTAGAACATTCCCAAGGCCGGCAAAAAGACCATCATGGAACCGGCGATAATGCCGGGCATGGTCAACGGCAGTGTAACGCGCACAAAGGTCTGCAACCGCCCGGCTCCGAGATCCCGGGCCGCCTCCAGAAGCGTACGGTCCAATTTTTCAAGCGAGGCGTAAAGCGGAAGAATCATAAACGGCAACAACGTGTAGACCAATCCGATAAACACAGCGGCCTCGGTATACAGCAACGACACGGGACCATCCGACAAACCGAGCCACACCAACAGCAGGGAAATCAAGCCCTTTGCCTTGAGCAGAAAAACCAGGGCGTATGTCCGTAAAAGGGAGTTGGTCCAAAAGGGAATCACCACCAGCAGCAACAGCACGGCCTTGCCTCGTCCCTTCCAGCCAGCCAGGGCCGCGGCAAAGGGATAGCCCACCAACAAACACAGCACCGTGGCACCGGTGGCGAGATAAACGGATTGCTGCAGCACCTCGAGAAACACGGGATCCAGGATGCCACGGTATCCTTGAAGCGAAAATTGGAACACGACAAACGACGAAGCATCCCTCGTAAGAAAACTCGTTCCCACGATAAGCAGAATAGGCAACAAGGCGAACACGCCAAGCCAAAGCGTGGCGCCGCCGATGGAAAGCCGCTTAAAAGGGCTCGTCGTCTTCATGGGGCAAGACCACCTCCCAACCGTCGAACCAGCTGACCACGACCCGTTCTCCGGCCTGAAAATTCATCTTGTCCGCGTCCTCGTCAAAGAACTCGGTGACCAAAATCTCATGCCCGCTGTCCAGTTGCACCACCATGTCCCACGTGGAGCCTTTGTACACGGTTTCCATGATCCGGCCGGGCAGCCAAAGCTTATCGTCATCCTCCGGCTCCTCCCTCTCCACCAGGAGATCCTCCGGACGGAGCAAAACACGGATACGGTCACCGGGCTGAAATCCGCGATGCGAAGACAACTCACAGGTTCGACCTTCGACCAACGCTTGAAGAATGCCACCGTCGCTTTGACCGGCCACGCCCTCAAACACGTTGGTTTCCCCCACGAATCGGGCAACGAACATATTCACCGGCTGTTCATACACTTCCACCGGCGTCCCCACCTGGGCCACGCAGCCTTCATTCATGACCACCACCCGGTCGGACATGGAAAAGGCCTCTTCCTGATCATGGGTGACGAAAATAAAGGTAATGCCCATTTCGCGCCGCAGCTGCTTCAATTCCGTACGCATCTGCACCCGCAATTTGTAATCCAGAGCACTTAGCGGCTCATCCAACAAAAGAACCAAAGGTCGATTCACTACAGCCCGTGCAATGGCCACCCGCTGCTGCTGGCCGCCCGAGAGGCTGGTGGGACGACGTCCGGCCTGCCCTGCAAGTCCGACCATGCGCAGCGCCTTGGCGACACGTTCGCCAATTTCAACTTTTGGAATGCCAGACATCCGCAACCCAAAGGCCACGTTGTCGAAAACACTCATATGCGGAAACAGCGCGTAGCTTTGAAAGACCGTGTTTACGCGCCGGCCGTCCGGAGGGACGTCACGCATGGAACGGCCGTCAAGAATAATTTCACCGGAAGAAGGAGATTCAAACCCGGCAAGAAGCCGCAGCAGCGTGGTTTTCCCACACCCACTCGGCCCGAGAATGGTTAGAAATTCTCCGTGGCGGATGTCCAGGCAGACATCGTGGAGCACGGTTTCGCCATCAAACTCTTTGGCAACGTGCTCAAGACGGATGACAGATTGCTCTTCGGACATGGCTTTCCCCCGCACCATAAAAGTCCATCCGAAAACGACACTCCATCAGCAGGAGTGTGACGCCAACAGGATCCAGCAAAAAGGCTTCCCCCTATGCCGTATTCGTCACATTCCTGCAAGAAGAAAATAGCCTCAAAAAGTATGGCGTATTACACCCTATTCTTCAAACAATTTTACCTCGCCAAGCCACTTGGCAAACGCGTCACGCCCACGCGCCGCGTATAATTCCTTACGCTTCTTTTTTGGAGCGCGACGGTTCAAAGCAGGCATCAACCCAAAATGCACGTTGGAAGGCTGGAAGCGTTTTGCCGGAGGAGTACCTAAATGAG
Source organism: Paucidesulfovibrio gracilis DSM 16080 (assembly GCF_900167125.1). Classification (NCBI taxonomy): domain Bacteria; kingdom Pseudomonadati; phylum Thermodesulfobacteriota; class Desulfovibrionia; order Desulfovibrionales; family Desulfovibrionaceae; genus Paucidesulfovibrio; species Paucidesulfovibrio gracilis. The sequence goes on along the minus strand of NZ_FUYC01000004.1, from coordinate 120,138 downwards.
CAAGTAGCCCGCCCAATGCGGTTTCACACGGCGGACACGGCAAATCACGCCCACGCAGACGCGCCGCAAGCAGATGCCCGAGCCACAACCCGCAGGCCGCAGACTCCACATACCCCTCCACCCCGGTAATCTGACCAGCGAGATACGTCCCAGGCCTGGCCTTCAACTCCAGCCCGTCCAATATGCTGGGGGCATCCACATACGTATTGCGATGAATGGAACCAAGACGCAAAAATTCGGCGTTTTCCAATCCCGGAATCATCCGAAAAATACGCTTTTGCTCCGGATAGGTCAGCTTGGTTTGAAAGCCTACCATGTTGAATGCGGTTTTTTCCCGATTTTCGGCGCGGAGCTGCACCACGGCGAACGGCTGCTCTCCGGTGCGCGGATCCTCCAATCCAACAGGCTTCAACGGACCAAAAGCCAGGGTCATTTCTCCACGTTCTGCCATTTCCTCAACGGGAAGACAGCCCTCGAAATGAATATGCTGTTCAAACTCACGCGGTTTGACTTTCTCTGCCGCAAGCATGGCGTTGATGAAAGCCTTGTACTGCTCCTCAGACAGAGGACAATTGAGATAATCCGTATCCTCCGGGCGGTAGCGGGATCCCCAGAAAGCTTTATTCATGTCCACGGATTCAGAGGCAATGATCGGAGCAATGGCGTCATAAAAATACAATCGCTCCCCCCCCACCAACTGCTGCAAATCCTCGGCAAGAGACTCGGAGGCCATGGGACCGGCAGCAACCACCACGGCAGTTGCTCCCTGCAACGAGGCATGATCCAAACTGCCGATCTCCTCACGCACCAGGACGATATTCGGCTCACCCGAAACCACCTCGGTCATTCGGGACGAAAACCGTTCACGATCCACGGCCAACGCCTTTCCCGCGGGGACACGGACTTCGTCCGCCACGTTCATAACAAGGCTGTGCAGTGCCCGCATTTCCTGCTTAAGCAATCCCACCCCGGTTGACGGCTCCTCCGAACGCAAAGAATTGGAGCAAACCAACTCGGCCAGGCCGGAATTGTGGTGCGCTTCGGAAAAACGCTCCGGCTTCATTTCAAACATCCGGACCGGCACACCGGCCCTGGAAAGGGTATACGCGCACTCGCAGCCCGCTAGTCCGCCCCCGATCACCGCTACCCACATATCGTTATTCCGTGTCTCCGACATTGTCGTCTCCGGCTTTTTTCCGTATACACCTGTCAATGCAGGACAGCACTCATGGCTGATACCATTCTGGACATTCGCGGGCTTACCACCCGCTTTGCCACCCCACGCGGCGTGGCAAAGGCGCTTGATACAGTGAACCTCGCCGTGAGGCAAGGTGACGCACTGGCTATCGTAGGCGAATCCGGTTGCGGAAAGACCGTTCTCGCCCTTTCCATCCTGGGTCTTATACCGAACCCGCCCGGCCGCGTCACGGGCGGAAACGCTTTTTTCCAGGGACGCGACCTGCTCCAACTTTCCGATGCAGAACTTCAACGCGTTCGCGGCAACAAAATTTCCATGATCTTTCAGGAACCCATGACCGCCCTAAATCCTGTGTTCCGGATCGGACGCCAGATTGCGGAACCTTTGATGCTACACCAAGGGATGGATGAAGCCCAAGCCTTGGAGCGGGCAGCGGAACTCCTCGACCAAGTCGGTATCCCCCAGGCCAAAACCCGAATTCGGGCTTTTCCCCACGAACTTTCCGGCGGCATGCGGCAACGCGTAATGATTGCCATGGCTCTGGCATGTGAACCAGACCTGCTCTTTGCCGACGAGCCAACTACCGCCCTGGACGTGACCATTCAGGCACAAATCATGCGCATGCTTGCGGAACAACGAGAACAAACCCAAGCCTCCGGCGTACTCATCAGTCACGATCTCGCTCTGGTGGCCGGGTACTCCAACAGGGTCGCGGTAATGTACGCGGGACGCATCGTTGAAGAAGCCACGACCAAAGAATTATACAAAACACCACTCCATCCATACACAATCGGGCTGTTTCGTTCCCTGCCGCGAGCGAATGGTCATCAGGACCATCCTCACCGAAAGTTAGTTCCTATTCCGGGAGCAGTCCCCGACATCTTCAATCGACCCGGCGGATGCCCCTTTCACCCAAGGTGCGACAAGTCCTTTACCCGTTGCCAAAAGGAAAAACCGCCCTTGGTTGAACTGGACAAGGGACACCGAGTCCGCTGCTGGCTTCACAACTGAGGAAATCCGTCATGCTCACCATTCGCAACCTGCAAAAACAATACGTCGTGCGCGGCGGGCTACTCCGTACGAAACAAGGAGTGGTCCATGCCGTGAACGACCTTCATTTGCATGTACGGCACGGCGAGACACTGGGACTGGTCGGAGAATCAGGCTGCGGGAAATCCACCTTGGCTCGACTCATTCTCGGTCTCGAGACCCCCACCTCCGGCGAGATCATCCTTAAAAACATCCCACTGGAGCAGTGGCAGGGGCAGCACCTGCGCCGAACCGTGCAGATGATTTTTCAAGACCCATACTCCTCTCTCAACCCACGCTGGACGGTCGGCTCCATCGTGCGGGAACCGCTTGATATTCTCGGCCGGCATCCTTTGGAGCAGCGACGAAAAAAAACAAGGGAAATGCTCTCTCGCGTGGGACTAGGCCAAGACGACATGGCACGCTATCCGCATGAATTTTCCGGCGGACAGCGCCAAAGAGTGGCCATTGCCCGCGCCCTGGCACCGGAACCCGAACTGGTGGTCTGCGACGAACCCGTTTCCGCCCTTGATGTGTCCATCCGCGCCCAAGTGCTTAACCTGCTGCACTCTCTGCAAAAAGACATGGGGCTGACCTACCTGTTTATTTCCCACGACCTTTCCGTCATCAGCCACCTCTGCGACAGAGTGGCGGTCATGTACCTGGGGAGCGTCGTGGAACTGGCACCGCGACAATCCTTTTTCAAAACGCCAAGACATCCCTACAGTGCGGCACTGCTTACCGCGGTCCCGATTCCCGATCCCTCAATCCCCCCGCAGGAAATGCCCCTCACAGGGGAACTCCCCAGCCCCTTGTCCCCGCCACAGGGCTGCCCGTTTCACCCCCGCTGCCCGCAGGCCATGGACATCTGCTCCCGGCAAAAGCCAACATTCCGGGAAATTCAGCCCGGCCACCATGTTGCCTGCTGGCTATATGAAGCAACCACTCAAGACAAAAGGAACATGTCATGATCTCTCGCGACGATGCCATGCAACTGGTCAGCAACCACAGCACGGAACCTCATCTGATCCCCCATGCCCTTGAGACGGAAGCCGTGATGCGCGGACTCGCCCAGCGACTGGAACAGGATCAGGATCTTTGGGCCATTACAGGACTGTTGCATGATTTGGACTACTCGGCCACAAAAGACACCCCGGAACGGCACGGCATGGAAACCTGTACTATGCTTGAAGGCCAACTGCCGGAGGAAGCACTCCATGCCATCCGTGCGCACAATGGAGAACACACCGGAACCCAGCCGGAAACCCTTTTCGACTTCGCCCTGCGCTGCGGCGAGACCGTCACCGGACTGATCCACGCCAACGCCCTGGTGCGTCCCAACGGCATGAGCGGCATGAAGGCCAAAAGTCTCAAGAAAAAGATGAAGGAAAAGGCCTTTGCCGCCAATGTGAATCGGGAAAACATCCGGGAATGTGAAAAAATTGGCCTGGAATTAGGGGAATTTTTTCAAATCGCCATTGCAGCCATCGCTCCCCTGGCCCCGCAAGTAGGCTTGGAGAAATAAGGCAACATCCTCCTCGAATTGCGCACATACACAAAGTGTGACACATTGCGGCGGTCCGGCAGGGGTTTCCCTCGGGCCGCCTTCTGATCACCAACCGGGATACTGCCTTGAGTGCCATTGAAGAACCCTTTGCCGTTGGGACATCGCCCCTGCACAGACGGAATCCGGGTATAAAAATCCTGGCCGCTCTGGCCATCAGCCTCCCTGCAGCTACACTGCAACATCTGCCGATGGCCACGGCTGGCCTTGTGCTCGGCCTGGTTCTGGCGGTCGCGGCCCGACTGCCGTTGCGTCCTCTGGTGCAACGTATGGCCGTGGTCGGCCTGTTCATTGGTTTTCTTTGGATATTTCTTCCATTTTCTCTACCGGGGAAAACACTATTTCACCTCGGGCCACTGACGGCCACCCAGGAAGGCATTCAGCTCTGCCTGCTGCTCACTGCCAAAAGCTTCGGCATCGTACTCACACTTACGGCTCTTCTCGCCACCATGCCGATCACCTCGCTGGGCCAAGGCCTGCAACGGCTGGGGGTGCCGCAAAAACTCTGTTTGCTTTTACTCTTCACTTGGCGATACATCGCCGTAATACGGCAAGAATATCTCCGGCAACACCGTTGTGTAAAAGCCCGTGGATTTCACCCGCGCACGAATATTCACACCTACCGAACCTATGCCTGGCTTGTAGCCATGCTTTTCGTCCGCAGCTGGGATCGGGCGGAACGGGTTCACCAGGCCATGCGTTGCAGGGGATTCACGGGAACCTTTCACAGCCTGGTTCGTTTTCATCGTTCGACGGCTGACTGGTGGCTCCTGGCCCTGGCCATTGCACTGGGTGCGGGGCTTTTGGCTGGAGACATTGCTCTGCAAATGGGAAGAATATGAAAGAAATCATTCAACTGAACGGCATCACCAGCGGCTACCCTGGTCGACAGGACATTTTGCGCGAACTGGACTTCACGCTCCGCCCTGGACAACGCATCGGGCTGATCGGTCCCAACGGCTGCGGCAAAAGCACGCTGCTGCACACCATCATGGGGCTGGTCCCCATTCGCTCAGGGACAATCCGGCTCTTTGGCCGACAGGTCAACACCGAGGCCGAATTTCACGATGCCAGACTCCGTCTTGGCTTCCTTTTTCAACATGCCGACGACCAGCTGTTCAGCCCCAGTGTTTTGGAAGATGTGGCCTTTGGCCCTCTTAATCAGGGGCTGGGACGACGCGAAGCACTGGACAAGGCCATGGCAACCATCACACGGCTGGGTTTGGAAGGATTCGAAGACCGGGTACCCTACAAGCTATCAGGCGGTGAAAAAAAATTGGCGGCCCTGGCCACCATTCTTGTCATGGAACCGGATGCGCTTTTGCTTGACGAACCAACAACCGGGCTGGACAAGGATACAAAGCAACGAATTCTGACCATCCTCCAGGGATTGGACATCGCCTGCCTCGTTGTGTCGCATGAACCTGATTTTCTTGCCGAAGCTACGGATACACTCGTCGCCCTGCGCGACGGTCAAGTGGTTCGAAGCGAAGCGCACGCCCATACCCATGTTCACATTCACGAAGGGGGCGAGGAACCGCACCTGCACGACTGATCCTCAGCAACAACCCAAAAAAAATACAATGTCGTGCCTTCGGCTGGCAACGGTCTACGTTTGCGGCCGCAACCCCTCCGGAAACAGCTCTCTGGCGCGCTGACGCGCAAACTCCTCCACCTCGTTCTGCCAGCGCCGCCACGCCTCCAAAGCCTCCCGGCCAAAGGGAGTAAGCCGATACCCCTTGCGTCCACGAACGTGCTCTACAAGCTCTCGGCCAATACGGGTTTCGGCTTCCTGCAGCCGCCCCCAGGCACGACGATACGACATGCCCAGCTCCGCTGCCGCTTTGTTCAGGGATCCCAATTCATCAATGAGCTGCAACATATACATGGTTCCAGGGCCAAACAGCGCCCCTTCATCTTTCAATTCCAACCACATACGCATCTTGAGCCGCGTTCGTTCCTCGTTCATGCCACTCCCCCTTACTTCCCGTTCCACATAGTACGCCCTGTATGAAATCGTTCCTATTCCAGCCCGTTGTATCCAGAAACCGAGGCTGGCGCAATGTCATGAATTGTATTACCCCTTCGCCCCTTGGCAAACGGCCAGAAATGGCTATCTTGTTCAACGACGAATCAGGCCGCCGGGCGATGATGGCCCACCCATAGGAGACCCGACATACCATGCCCCCTCAAATTGATGCCGAACTGGAACGACACCCCTATCGTGTAATCTGGCGCCTGGCTTGGCCCCAGGTGCTGATGATGCTTTTCCATTTTCTTATTGGTGCCGTGGACGTAAAGGTGGCGGGACTGCTGGACTCCGAGGTTCAGGCCGCACTGGGCATGATGACCCAGATGCTGGTGTTTTTCCTTGTCGTGGCCATTGCCATGTCCAACGGGGCCGTTGCCGCCATCAGTCAATCCAGCGGTGCGGGAAAACGTCTGCGGGTACGGCGATACGCCGGGTTGTGCGTGCTTGCAGCGCTGGGGCTGGGACTGACGGTTCTGGCGGCAAGTTTTCCCATGCGCGGCTATCTTATGGATCTTCTCCAAGTTCGCCCGGGCATGGAAAGCACCACGCGCTTCTTTATGGAAGTGTATCTTCTGTCGGTCCCCAGCTACTACCTGTTGACCATCACCAACGCCATTTTTCGAGCGCAAAAACGCGTCATGTTTCCATTATATACCATGATGCTCATTACCGTGCTCAATGGTCTGGGAGACCTCGGATTCGGGCTGGGCATGTTCGGCCTGCCCAACCTGGGCTATCGCGGCTTGGCTTGGGCCACCATCACCGCCATCAGCGCAGGAGCCTTGCTCAACCTGATCCAACTGCGACGTTTGGGCCTGCTCACGGCACAAAGCTTTGCCCCGTTCCGGTGGATCAAACGGGCCTTCCCCTATCTGGTCCGGGTCGCTTTGCCCAGCGGAATGCTCTCCGCCGTCTGGAACACAGGCTACCTGATCCTCTTTGCTCTGACATCCAGCTTGCCGGTGGACTCAAACGCCGCCAGAAACGCCCTGGCCGGCCTCACTGTCGGCAACCGAATTGAGGCGTTGCTGTTCATGCCCGCATTTGCCTTCAACATGACCGCCAGCATCCTGGTGGGACACTATCTGGGTGCGGGGCGACCGGACCTTGCCAGAAGCTATGGATATCGTGTTCTGGGCATCGGCATGGCCTGCGTCTGTCTGATCAGCCTGTTGCTCTGGCAATTCATCGACCCCGTAACGGGCTATTTTTCCGCAGACATCGGAGTACAGACCAATGCCGTTGACTACTTGATGTGGAATATGCTCGCCATTCCCTTCACACTGGTGGCAATGATTCTTACTGGTGCACTGAACGGTGCCGGAGCCACCTTGTACACCTTTTTGGTCATGGGCGGCTCAATCTGGCTTATTCGACTGCCCTTGGCCTGGATTCTTGGCCATCAGATCTTCAGCGGTCCCCGTGGAATCTGGATTGCCATGCTTGTTTCCCAGGCTGCCGCAGCCCTGGCCGTGTTCTGGGTATATATGCGTAAAGACTGGACCCGGTTCAGTCTGATCAAACAACAACCAGGAAGAGTACCCAATGGAACTCCATTTCGTCCGCCCCAACAGTGAACATATCGAAGAATACAACCGAATCCTGAATACCTGCCCGCAGATCCCCACCTCGGACTACGCCTTTGCCAATGTCTACGGTTGGGCAGAAAAATACGGGCTGGAACTGGCCATGCATCAGGATATGATTTGGATTCGGCAAACCATTCCCGAAACTGTCTACTGGGCACCACTGGGGGACTGGGAACGGCATTGCTGGTCCGACTGCGAAATTGTCCCCAATCTGGAAAGTTTCACCCGTGTTCCCGAATACCTGGCTTTGCTCTGGGAAGAAAAATACGGTGACACCGTTCGAATCAAAGAATGCCGTGAGCACTGGGACTATATCTACAACGTACGCGAACTCATTGAACTGCGAGGCAACAGGTTTCATAAAAAGAAAAACCTCCTCAAACAGTTCCTCAAAAAATACGACTACGAATACTCCCCCATGGGACCGGAATGCGTAGAAGAAGTATTGGAAATGCAGGAAGAATGGCTGCGCTGGTTTGAAGAACACAACCCTTCGGCCGCGCTTGAAGCCGAAAACAACGCCATCACCCGCGTACTCCAGCAGTTCGACCAGATCGACGGGTTGATCGGCGGCACAATTCGCGTAGATGGCAAGGTCATTGCCTACACCGTGGCCGAACCGGTTTCCGACGAATCCGTGGTCATTCACTTTGAAAAGGGCAATACGGCATACAAGGGAGTATATCAGGCCATCAACCAAATGTTTCTGGAACAACAAGCCAGCGACTTTGAATACGTCAACCGTGAACAGGATCTTGGTGAGGAGGGGCTGCGCAAGGCCAAACTTTCATATAATCCGGCATTCATGCTGAAAAAGTTTGAAGCTACATTCCAGAATGCCCGCACCGAGTAACATGGAAGCCCGCTCCCGACTCCTCCTGCTGGGGCTTGACGGTCTGCCGTTGTCCCTGGCCCGCGATCTGGCTCCCGAGCTGCCCAACCTGGCACGAATCGTTGCAAAGGCAGGCACAGTGGAAGCCGAGCTACCGGAACTGTCTCCCGTAAACTGGACCTCCCTGGCCACGGGCCAAGGTCCGGAGGTACATGGTGTTTTTGGTTTTTCCCGCTTGCAGGCGGAATCTTTTGATCTGAGCATCGTATGCGCCGAGGACGTGGCCTGCCCCACGATCTTCGACCATCTCGGCAAGCACGGCTTGATCAGCCGGGTAATTAACCTGCCCAATACGTATCCGGCCCGTCCGCTCCGGGGCATGCTCGTCTCCGGTTTCGTGGCCGAACAGTGGGAACAGTCGGTTTACCCTCCGTTCCTGGCCCATGCTCTTCCTGAATATCAGCTGGAAGCCGACACGATCAGGGGAGCGGACGATCCGGCCTTTTTGCTGCAGGAACTGCACAACACCCTGCGTTCCCGAAGACAAGCCGTTGAGCGCCTTTGGCCGGATCTGGATTGGGATGTTTTTGTCGTTGTCCTCACGGAGACCGACCGCCTTTTCCATTTCCTCTATCCCGCCATGACGGATTCCAGTCACCCCTGGCATGCACCATGCCGCAGCTTTCTGCAGGAATGGGATCGGCTCATTGGACGCATCCTAGGGCTTTGGGACGCGCTTCCCGGTCCAAAGCGTCTGATGGTCATGGCGGACCACGGATTCACCACGCTCCGAACCGAGGTGGACGTCAATGCTTGGCTCCGGCACAATGGTTTTTTACGGCTATCAACACCAGCGAAGGATGAATGGGATGCCACGGCAATAGCTCCAGAATCCGCAGCATTCGCCCTGGATCCGGGTCGTGTATATCTGCATACCAGGGAACGGTTTCCCTCCGGCATCCTTTCGCCCAACGAGGCAAAACAGCTATTGCCCCAATTGAAGCAAGGCTTGGAGGCTTTGACCTTCAACGGAGAACGGGTCATGGAACGCGTCTTCACAAAAGAGGAACTATACCGGGGACCGCAACAGTATCGCGCCCCCGACCTCGTGTGCTTGGCGCGGGAAGGCTTTGACCTCAAGGCCAAATTCGACCGCGAACAAATTTTCGGCACTTTTGGCCGCACCGGCGCTCACACAGCGCACGGAGCCATTTTTTACGACTCCCATGGATGGAGTCCCGAACGAATGCGTCATATCGGTCAAGAGGTGCTTCGACACTTCAACATTTCTGAAAGCATCGGCTCCCCCACCGATGTAGGCAGCCTTTTCCCCACCAACGGCGCCGCCGGGCTTATCCTCGCCTGAAGCAAACCGCCCAAGCCAGGGACATCACAATGCCCATTGACTTTGCAAACGAACTGAATCCATCCCAACTGGAAGCCGTCATGCACCAGGGAAGCCCTGCCCTCGTCATTGCCGGGGCAGGATCCGGCAAAACACGAACAATCGTCTACCGCCTTGCGCGGCTGGTTCAGGACGGTGTTCCCCCGGAAAACATATTGCTGCTGACCTTCACCCGCAAGGCCGCGCAGGAGATGTTGCTACGCGCCGGAAGCATTCTCGGACGTAACCTTTCCGGCACCAGCGGAGGAACATTCCATTCGTTTGCCTATGGCGTACTGCGTCGTAACGGCCGCACTCTGGGATTTGAAACCGGGTTCACGCTTATGGATCGGGCCGACTCGGAAAACGTAGTCAAGGAAGTCAAGGACAACCTGAAACTCGGCAAGGGGGATAGATCCTATCCTAAAAAAAACACGCTACTGGATATGATCACCAAATCCCGCAACAAGGAGCGGAGTATCGACGCCATCGTGGAAAGCGAGGCCTACCATCTCAGCGCCTATGCCGAGGATTTTCAATCCATCGCCGGTGAATATACCCGATTCAAACAAAGTCATGCTCTTATGGACTACGATGACCTGCTCTTTCGCTTTGAGGAGCTTCTTCGTTCCGATCCTTCGCTTCTTGAGGAATTGCGGGCGCGCTATCAGCACATCATGGTTGACGAGTACCAAGACACCAATAAGGTCCAGGCTCGACTCGTCCGACTGCTTTCCGGCGAATCCGGCGATGTCGTGGCCGTAGGAGACGATGCCCAATCCATCTATGCCTTTCGTGGAGCCGATGTCGCCAACATTTTGGACTTCCCCAAAATATTCAAAGACGCAAAGCTGATTCGCCTAGAGCGCAACTATCGATCCACTCAGGCGATTTTGAATCTGACCAACCACATTTTAGCCGGGGCACACACCAAATTCGACAAAACCCTGGTTTCCGATCGTGATACGGGACGCCTCCCCCGCATCGTGCATCCACTCAGTGATCAAACCCAGGCCAAACAGGTCGTGGAAGAAGTCATCAAGCTGGCAAAAAAATACCCCCTGCACGACATTGCGGTGCTGTTCCGGGCCGGATATCAATCCTACCCGCTGGAAGTGGCCTTGAGTCGAGTGGGAATCCGGTATCAGAAATATGGCGGGCTTCGTTTTCATGAGGCTGCGCACATCAAGGACGTCCTGGCGTATCTTCGTCTGACCCACAACCCCGCCGACATGGTGGCTTGGCGGAGGGTTTTTGCCCCCATCAAGGGTATCGGCCCTAAAACAGCCGACCGCATCGCCAAGGCCCGCCTCACTGCGGACGGCAAATACATTGCCAAGGCAATGAAGCGGTTCCCCGCGCTGCGTGAACTGTTCGACCACCTTGATGGATTGCGCAATTGTTCTCGCCCCGGGCAAGCCCTGGAACGAATCAACATGTTCTACCAACCGATCTTGGCGGAACTCTACCCCGACGATTACCCCAAGCGCCAGACAGGACTGGACCAGCTCTCCCAAATCGCAACCAACTATACCTCCATCGACGATTTTCTTGCGGATCTGACTCTGGACGGCGATCAGGAAGAAGAAAAGCGCAAAGAGCATGCTCTGGTGCTGTCCACTGTCCATTCGTCCAAGGGGCTGGAGTGGAGTGCCGTTCTGATCATTGATCTCGTGGAAGACCGATTTCCGTCCAAACGGGCCTTGGCACGACCTGAAGACATGGATGAGGAACGCCGGCTGCTCTATGTGGCCTGCACCAGGGCCAAGGATTCTCTGACCATGTTTGTCCCGGCCACTATTTTCAACCGGTTCAACGCAGTATCCGAACCAGCCACGCCCAGCCCTTTTATTGCCGAACTTCCGGGGGACTGCGCCGAAATGTGGAGGGAAACCTACGCCTCCGGTCTACGCCAGGAAACACAACACGCCGGAACACACGCCTCCGGTGTGAACGGCAATGCACTACCAGCGGAACCGTCAGATACGCTTTCTCCCGGTCCTGCCACGGGAACGCCCAAGTTGGGGATTTGCCGCCACAAAATCTTCGGCCAGGGGAAAATCATCGCCCAGATTCCTCCCAACAAATATCGCGTTAACTTTCCTGGATTTGGATTAAAGGTCATCGTAGCCGACTATCTGGAGTTGCTTTAGTGTAGTCGCCCAGGATACACTTATTTTTTTATGCATCCATTATTCAGGAGCCACCGTGACCTTACGTTCCGAAGATGATTTTCTCCGCCTCATTGACCACTATTTCCCGGAAAAGCCCGACAATGTCGTCCTGGGCCGTGGCGATGATTGCTGCATCATCCAGGCGAGATCAACCCTGTGCCTTTCCACGGACCTCTTCTTGGAGGACATCCACTTTCGCCGTGCGTATTTCAGCCCCGAAGACATCGGCTACAAAGCGCTGGCCGTTAACGTAAGCGACATAGCGGGCATGGGAGCCGTTCCGCGGGCCTTTACCCTGGAACTTATGATTCCCGAAAAACTTCCTGATGACTTTTGGCCCCGCTTTTTCCAGGGGATGAGCCAACTGGCGCAAACGTATGAGCTGACTCTTGCAGGCGGCGACCTCAGCCGGTCCGCCCAACTGGGGATCGGCCTGACCATTTGGGGCGAACCAGGCGAATCCGGCAGGCTCCTCACCAGAGGCAACGCCGATCCGGGCGACGCCCTTTTTGTGATAGGAAATCCCGGAATGGCCCGTCTGGGTCTCAACATGCTGGAGCAAAAGGGAACAGCGGCATTGGAGCATTGGCCTCGCAGTGTTGCGGCGCACCTCCATCCCACTCCTCGAGTCACGGAGGGACAAATCCTCTCAGGCCTGGCTGGAGTGCGAGGCTGCATGGACATTTCCGATGGGCTTGCCCGCGACCTCCCACGTTTCCTCCGACATTGCCCACAGGCACACGGCGCGGATCTGGACTTCGGCACCGTGAATCTGGATCCAGAACTGCTCTGCTGGGCAGAAGGAAGCCGTCGGGAAGCGCTTCGGTCCGTCTGGCTCGGAGGAGAAGATTACGGTCTCCTTGGTGCATGCGACACGAAAAGCCTGCCCACCCTCTGCGCGGCCATCCCTGAAGCGACATACATCGGCACCTTGTCCGCTACGCCCGGCATACGGCACAACAACGCCCCCATGGAGTCACGTGGTTTCGACCACTTCGAGCAATAAAACCGCTCGCTCAACTTCCGCACCTTGCCGAATCAAGGAGTCCTTATGGAATACACGCTTACCCCCATCGGCTATGTCCACTCAATGATCAAAACCCGGGATCAAGCGCCCAAACAAGGCACGGAAGGAGCGCCCAGCGCTGAAATTTCTATCTTGCCTGAATATCGCGACGCTCTGGACGGCATGGAACCTGGAAGCCGTTTGATTCTTCTGACTTGGTTCCACAAGTCCGACCGGACGTATCTCCGGGTCCATCCCCGTGGCAACGTGAACATCCCCAAGCGCGGAGTCTTCAGTACACGTTCCCCGGACCGCCCCAATCCCATCGGTCTGCATGAAGTCACATTGACCAAAATTTCGAATCTGAACCTTGAGGTAACACCATTGGAAGCTTTGGACGGCACTCCGGTGGTGGACATCAAACCGGCCATTTAAATGAAGGGCCGATCGTCTTGAATCAAGGCTCTGAGGATTCCTCGGAATCCTCACCAGGGGCTGAATTCGCTTTCAAAGCATCAAATCCATCGTAGCTGGAACTCCAATGTGGACATTCTGTCATGTCCCCAGAACTCCAGGTATGGAGCCTGCAACAATAAAACGTCACTGTTTCCGGCAAATAATCTACCCACCCCTGTGCCAAGGCGCGGGAGGCCGCAACCGCGTAATCACACGTGCAGCAGCGGTGTCTCAGCCTTTTCAGATGGTCCATATCCCTCCTATACATCACAACTATACAAATAATACCATATAAAATACAAAAACCTTGTTAACAATGTACTCACGCACGATCCTACACCGCCCCCCAAAAAAAAGCGCCGTTTCTACTGAGAAACGGCGCCGATGCGAACATATCTAATAAGAATCTATTTTTTCAACCATCCCATCATGTTACGGAGCTTTCCTCCCACAGCCTCAAGCAGATGCTCGGCTGAAAGACGTCGTTCCGCGTTCATTTTAGGATAGCCAGCCTGGGACTCCAGAATGAAGTCTTTGGCAAACGTTCCGTCCTGAATTTCGGAAAGCACCTGACGCATCTCCCAACGGGTTTCCTCGTTGATGATGCGCTTGCCTGTCCGATAGTCACCATATTCCGCGGTATCCGAGATGGAATCGCGCATCTTGGCCAGTCCACCTTCGTACATCAGGTCAACGATGAGCTTGATTTCATGCATGCATTCGAAATAGGCCACTTCCGGCTGGTATCCGGCTTCCACCAGCGTTTCAAAGCCAGCTTTGCACAATTCGGTGAGTCCGCCGCAAAGTACGACCTGTTCACCGAACAAATCCGTCTCCGTCTCCTCGCGGAACGTGGTTTCGATAACACCGGACCGAGTGGCACCAATTCCCTTGGCATACGCAAGGGCAATATCCTGCGCATTTCCGGAAGCATCCTGATCCACCGCCACCAAAGCGGGCACCGCGCCCCCCTCGGTAAAGGTACGCCGCACCAAATGTCCCGGCCCCTTGGGCGCGATCATGACAACGTCCACTCCCTTGGGAGGCTTGATGCGTCCAAAATGAATATTGAATCCATGACCAAACGCCAAGACGTTCCCGTCCACCAACCCAGGCGCGATGTCGTTGCGGTACACTTCAGACTGGAACTGATCCGGCAGCAACACCATGATCATATCCGCTTTGGCTGCGGCTTCCTTGGCGCTGACAGGCTCGAAGCCGTGCTCCTTCGCCAATTCATAATTCTTTCCACCGGGGCGCTGTCCCACGATGACGTTCACACCGCTGTCCCGGAGGTTCTGAGCATGGGCATGTCCCTGACTGCCATAACCGATCACAGCCACGGTTTTATTCTTGAGAAACTTCAGATCAGCATCGTTTTCGTAAAAAACTTTCATAATAACACTCCTTGAGTAATACAAAAGCGGTCCTCGCCTTTTCCCCGGCAAGAGGAAAAAAGAGGAAGCAAACCGCTCGGCAGGTCACAAACGATTCAACGGCCCAGTTCGTCACTGCTTGGCGCGTTTCAATGCGGTAGCTCCGGTGCGGGTCAATTCCTTGATCCCAAACCGAGTCAAAAGATCCACAATGGCCTCAATCTTACCGGCATCCCCGGTGCATTCAATGGTCATTTCGTCAAGACTCACATCCACGACCTTGCAGCGGAAGATGTCCACGATGCGTAGAATTTCTGCGCGTTTGCCCTCTTCGGCATTCACCTTGACGAGGACCATTTCGCGCGACACCGCCTTGAGTTCGGTCAGATCCCGGACCTTGATGACGGTCACGAGTTTCCTGAGCTGTTTGACGATCTGTTCGATGATCTGCTCGTCGCCCTCGGTGGTGATTGTCATGCGGGAGACGCCCGGTTCCAATGTCGGCCCTACGTTGAGGGACTCAATATTGAAACCACGGCCACTGAACAATCCCACTACCCTGGACAACACTCCGGGCTCGTTTTCCACTGTAACGGAAAGCGTATGTTTCATGGTCGAGCCTCCTAGACGAGCAGCATTTCAGTGATGGAAGCCCCGGCCGGAACCATAGGGTAAACATTTTCCTCTTTTTCCACCCGCACATCCACGATAGCGGGCTTTGAAGAGGAAAAAGCCTGTCGCAACACCGACTCCACGTCCCCCGACTCGGTGACGCGGTAGCCTTCAGCTCCATACGCCTCGGCCAGTTTAACAAAGTCGGGCTGGGCATCCATACACGTTTGGCAATAATTTTTACGGTAGAACAGCTCCTGCCACTGCCGGACCATCCCGAGGTACCCGTTGTTCAAAATAACGATCTTCACGGGCAGGTCGTTGCAGACAGCCGTGGCCATTTCTTGAATACACATCTGGATGGAACCATCACCGGCGATATTGACCACCAACTTGTCGGGGAAAGCCTTCTGCGCCCCCAAGGCAGCAGGAAAGCCGTATCCCATGGTGCCAAGGCCGCCGGAAGACAAAAAAGAGTTGGGCGACTTGAAACGATAGAACTGAGCAGCCCACATCTGATTTTGCCCGACCTCCGTAGCAACGATTGCATCACCTTTCGTGATCTCGTAAATCTTCTCCACAACGAACTGCGGCTTGATGGCACCTGTTTCCGACGGAGCATAGGTCAATGGATGCTCCTTGGCCCAAGAACGAACTCGATCCACCCATCCGGCATGCTTTGCGGTCCAGGCCGCAACATCGAGTCCTGGTTCCATCTCCTCTTTTAGGGAGGAAAGAGCGCTCTTGCAATCGGCCACAAGCGGCACATGAACCGCCACATTCTTCTGAATGGATGTGGGGTCGATATCCACATGCACGATGGTGGCTTCCGGAGCAAAAGTATTGATCTTGCCCGTAACACGGTCATCGAAGCGTGCGCCGATGGCAAGCATCAAATCACAATGATTTACGGCCATGTTGGCGGCGTAGGTTCCGTGCATTCCCAGCATGCCGAGCCAAAGCTCATCGTCACCGGGAAACGCGCCCAACCCCATCAGTGTGGAGGTTACTGGAATGTTCAGGCGCCGAGCCAGCCAAGTAAGCTCCCGGTGCGCCTGAGCGCTGATGACGCCGCCGCCGGAATAAATCAGCGGCCGTTCAGCCTCCTGCAACAACTTGGCGACCTTCTTGGTCTGGCGTGAATGCGGCCGTAAATTAGGATTATAGCTACGCATACGCACATTGCGCGGATATTCAAAACCACATGTCGCCTGCATGACATCCTTAGGCAGGTCCACCAGGACCGGCCCGGGACGGCCGGAGCGGGCCAGATAAAATGCCTGCTTCACCACCCGGGCCAAATCCTTCACATCTTTTACTAGGTAATTATGCTTGGTACAGGGGCGGGTGATTCCCACAATATCCACTTCCTGGAATGCGTCATTACCGATAAGAGGCGTGGGCACCTGTCCGGTAAAGATAACCACCGGGATGGAATCCATATAGGCCGTGGCGATCCCCGTCACGGCGTTGGTGGCTCCCGGGCCGGACGTTACGAGGCAGACCCCGACTTCTCCGGTAGCACGGGCATACCCGTCGGCCGCGTGAATGGCTCCCTGCTCATGACGAACCAGGATGTGTTCCATAGGAAAATTGGGCAGCTCATCGTAAATATCGATAACAGCCCCGCCGGGAAATCCAAAAACCGTCTTCACGTTTTCCTTTTCCAGGCATTTCAGCAAAACCTGCGCCCCTGTCAGCTCCATATCACTCCTCCGCTTCGCGATACTGCTGCAACACCTGTTGCAACTTAGTCTTTCCGGCAAGCTTCTTCTTTTTCAGTTGCTTGATTTCCTGCATCTGTGTGGGACTCAAGTAGGGTCGTCCCTCATACTTTTGCAGAATGCGTTCGTATTCCTGATGTTGTTCCCAAAGGGCTCGTAGTTCGGAATCCTGCTCCTGGTAACGCTCGATCAAACCGAGATCTGCCTGTTCCATGAGCCTCTCCTTGGTTGAGGTTATTACTTTTTCGCATCCATGGAGAGCACCTTCTCCCATGGAGGTTCGTTTTCCGACTCAATCAGCAATGTCTTACGCCTTGCGGCATGTCCGTCGCGAAGCGACACTTGTCGCTGTCGCAAACCAAAGGCGGAGGCCATGAACCGAACCAAAGCCTTATTGGCTTTGTTGTCGACGGCCGGTGCGCCCAATCGAACCTTCACACATCCCTGATACAACCCGGAAACAGCGTTATTTTTGGCTCCGGGCTGCACCCAAACCTGCAACAGCCAGGAGCCGTCACCGATTTTTCTCAAGGGGCCAGCCGAGTCCACTCGCTACTCCGCCTTTTTCAAAAAACTTACACGGGATTCCAAATCCTCCAGGCGATCCTGTTCCGGATCCCGGCCCTCCAATAATTCCAAATGGGCCTGCACCAATCCTTTGACCTGAATACGAAACTGATTGCGTTGCCGCTTGAGCGCCTCAATCTCATCATGCAGTTGGGCCAAACGCTCATGGCCACGCTGCACGATGGATCGCGCTTTGGAGTTGGCTTCCTGCAACACAATCTCCGCCTCCCTGCCTGCCGCGACCTTGAGTTCATCCACCATCTTCTGGGTGCTCATAAGGGTGTCGCGCAGGGTCTCATCCCGTTGCCGGTATTCCTGGAGCCTCGCTTCCAGCCGCTTGGCCTTGCGCCCCAGTTCACGGTGCCTGTCCGCTGCTTCCCCCAACGCCTCGGCAACCTCCACAAGGAATTGATCCACCTCCCGGGGAGCATATCCCAGGGGAGAACGTGAGAATCGCTTGTTCAACAGATCAATCTTGGAAAGGTTCACTGTGGCCCTCCCATGCAGGCTAGACGTGCATGGCCAGTCGAATCAGATTGCCGGGGATGACGTAGTCGAGAAATCCCAAAACAAGGATGACAACGACCGGGGAAAGGTCGATGCCACTGACGTACACGAAGGGCAACCAGCGGCGGACACGGTAGAATACCGGTTCTGTCAAAGCACGCAACGTGCGGACGATGGGGTTGTAAGGGTCAGGATTGACCCAGGTGATCAGCGCGGCCACAATGACCACGAGTTGATATCCGAAAAGGACGACATGGATGAGCTGCGCAAGCCCGCGAATTACGAGGTCCATTGTATTTGCTCCTCGGACGACCGTTACCAGCCGTCAATTCTACGTGTTGAAGGTTCGCACACTGGACGTTACAAATCAAGTCCCAATCACCTTGAACGCACGGCTACCCGAAAAATCCGTAGGTCCGTCGCAAGTAAGCGAGCAGCGTCCAATAATCGGGGATCATCATCTCTGCCTTGAGATAGGGGTTCTTCAATGACCAGAGTCGGACGTCGGCGGCTTCGGCGTTGTATTCGTCCACCTTTGTATCGCCGATGTAAATCACATCCTCAGGCCGCATCCGCCAGGATTCCAAGATGGCATGAATACCCTCCGGATGGGGCTTGGGTCGTGCGACTTTATACGACGTGATGGCGGGATGGAAAAATTCGCCGATGTCAAAATACTCCAAGATAAGATCCAACGTGTCGGTTCGGCTCGTATTGATCCCCATCCGAAGTCCGGCACCGCGCATCCAGCTCAGCACCTCCCGCAGTCCCTTTTCCAGCTCAATATGCGGTAAGGCACGGCGATAGTCAAAAGCCTGCTGATACGCCTGGGCCGCTTCAAGCTGTTCCGGCGGAACCAGTTTGCGTATGGATTCGTCCATGGTGTGCGCGTGGATATACTCCCGCAATTCTTGGTCCATGGGCGGGTGGCCGAAATGTTCCCGCAGGGTATCATAATACCAAATGTTGGCGTTGAGGGAATCAATCAACACACCGTCACAATCAAAAATGATTCCGCGCACTCCATCTAGAAGATCACTGCTCGTCAACTCGTTCAGGTAAAACACTAAAAGATCCCATCCATTCTCTTAATCATTGCAAGGAACCACGGCCAGGCGCACAGAACGCGATAAAAACGGACGCTCTGCAGGAGCATTCGACAGTCCCAAAACCCGCCAAGCCGGTACTTCGACGCCCTGAGCGTCGATCCCTTTGTCAGCCAGTTCCGGCATGGAACTCCATTCCAAATCCAGTTCTTCCATAAACGAAACCATCTCCAAATCCCGAACCACTAAAACGGCAGTCTCGGGAAGAAAAACACAAACAGCCTCCAACAGCATCTGCCAGGGAAGCGTAGGCGCATCCACCGCCGGAGCCTGGGTATTTCCTATGACATTTCCCAATTGAAGTTCGGCCTGGTCGCGGGAATCCGCATCATCCACACCCAAAGCCCCTCCGAATTGGCTCCAGGCTTGGGCAATACCATGGCTTAACCCTTGAAGCTCCATGGCTCGTTCTTCAAAAGCCCAAGCCAGAAGCAAAAGGAACTGAGCCTTGGCAAGGTGAGCATCGGAATCTCCAGTAGACGCACTTTCACCGGCAAGCCGCTGCCGGAGTTCGCGCTCCAGGGCCGACGAGCTTTCGGAGCGCCCATCTTTGCTCTGCAACCGGCCAAAGGCCGCCATCTCGCCCGGTTTGACGAATTGTTCTCCAAAACGAATGCAGTCATCAAGCAGCCGGGAAGCCGCCTCGGAATTCAAAGGCAGATTCGAAGGAGTGAAGCACTGCTCATCAGCTTCGCCGCCTCGGGGATTGAAAAAAAGCACGCCGGAGACCGGCCCCCCCGGAACGCATTCCGGATGCATTTGAGGAAAATGCAGCAGCATTTATCAACTCTCCTTGTAATCATTGTTGTCCGAAACTTCCGGAATGAGGACAAAACGTCGACACCGCCCTTCACATTTCGGAAGCGCCAGGATGCAAACATCTCCATACCCATGGACACAGCCCTGATCCCCGCCATCCTCAGAATAGCAGTAGTCGGGGCAAAAACAGCCTTCCTCCTGCAATCTCTGAAAACGACGGTTCCAGAACGCCACGGTCTGTTCCTGACTCAAGGCGAACGCCTCGGCGCGGTCAAGAAAAGCGTCGAATGCATCCTCGCATTGCACCAAAAAACGACAGCGCAACGATTCATCGTATCCGGGATTGAGCCGCTCATGGTAATTACACCGCCCGGCAACGTAGTAGCGGCAAGCGTTGCCGGGCATTTTGCGGACATTGGACATAAGCCTTTCCAGGGTGCAAGCCACCCTGACTTTTTCCCTACACGTTTCCCTCGCGCTCGTCGAGGGGACGATGGGCAACCTTTATGAATAAGGGAAGAATCCCTGGGAAATATCGACATTTTTTTCCTGGCCCCTCCCCTTTCCTTGACCTCCTAAGCCCACCTGTGTATTGTCCGAAACCACTTTCATACTTGGAGGACAAACATGTTCGGACTTGGTGTTTGGGAACTCGTCCTGATTCTGCTCATTGTGGTGCTGATTTTTGGTGCCAACAAGCTTCCGGAAGTCGGTGCCGGCATCGGCAAGGCCATTCAAAATTTCAAGCGCGCTACGGGCGAGCCTGAAGAAATCGACGTAACTCCAGGCAAGGATAAAGTCGGAGACCAGGACCAAGATAAAAATAAAGAGGCGTAAGCCTGCCAAGTTGTACAACACAAAGCCCGGATACTTTATCCGGGCTTTTTCAGTGAATTTTCGTTGTTGCACAGGAGTTGCACATATTATGTGCGCCTCTCGGACATTCTTTCCGCTCAGCAACCGCCAGTTCATCTGTTTATCCCCTCACCGCATTTTCCACCCCATCCTTCTTCCGGCGTTACATTTGGGGCACACATCCCCAACCGCTCCCTCTTGGCTCTCAAGCCACACAGAGCGAAGAGGCTCCTGTAACGATATCCTTTCAAAGGCCACGTCCAGCCCGTTTCAAAAACACAGACGACAATAAAAAAAAACGACCACCCGTCAGGATGGCCGTTTGCTCAAAAAAATACCTAGCATGCACTATTGGTCACTATTAGAAAGCGTGTACCCCAACCCCCTCGCTGGCAAATATTCCTCCAAACGGGTTACCAGGGCTGCACGGTCTGCGACCGCAATTTCCCAACGAGCCGATACCCCCTCGGGGGCCATGTCCATATCCACCAGCCGAGCTTCACGCAGAAGGCTTTCCCATCCTTGCAGCATGTTGTCGAACTCATGGGCTCCATCGGGAGTAAACCAGCCACTCACAGAAAGTACCTCTGTGCGCAAGCCTCGATGCGCAACCGCGGAGCTTTGAAAATATCGCTCCCACAAATGGAACCATACCGTTTCAAGATCAGGATCCAGGGCGGACCAATTTCCTGTGGAAGAATGCAGGACGCCGCGCACCGGTCCGTCAGGCTCCCGGCCCAGACGCAGTTCAGGCAGCGTAACCGCAGAAGGAGCAATTCCGGTCAAAATCCGGAGAGAACGCAACCGCTCCAGATCTTCACCCGTAAGCGTGGGGTCCGCCACAACCCGGGCGGCCAACGGCCCACCAATGGTCTGAAATAAACCCAAAGATTCCAGTTCGGCTCGAAGTCCCCGGCGGTCCACATCCACATCGGCCAGCATATTCAGCCCCTCCGGTGTAGGCGAGGAAGCCAGTTCCTTATAACCAAGAACAAATGGTTCCACATCCTTTGCCAGCCGCTCACGCAACAACGTGGCCCGCTCCTCGGAAGGAGGCTGGGGCAGCAATTTGAGCGCAGCTTGGAAAACGGCCTCCTCAAAGGACAGGTGCAACGCCTGCTGCCGCATCTCATTGGGAGACATGCCCTCTTCCCGAGGCTGGAAAATGCGCACCTCATCGGCGTACACTGCGGAAGGCAACAGACCAAGACACAAAAACAGCATCGACAAGGCGACCACTGTCCGGCGCATTCCCCGCTCCTTTTTACCATACCTTCTGAACATCGAAGTCCTCCAAACGACCTTGCTTCCAACCACGCATTGCAAACGCCGGTTCCCAATGGATCCGCCGCCCGAAAGCGGGTCAGTCCAGCAAAACAGCCACCGGACAAGTGGTGCTTATTTCTTCGGATTCAAACAGCAACCGTACCAATTCGGCATCAGTCGCAGAAAGAAAAAGATCGGCACGTTGTGGACCGGCAACAGCCTGCGCCCGTACCTCCAAAGGCGTTCCACCGCAGCGACGTCGAACCAACGGGGCATCGGGCGAATCCGCGTAGGTCACCAACCCCTGTTCCAACACCATTGAACGAGAGGCCATAAACGGGCCGTATACCGCGACCCCTTCGGGATCGAACAATTCCGGCAGCAGGGCCGGAGCACCTTCCATGCCCCTGGCATCAACAATCACACCGGTAAACGCCCCCAACTCGGCCATGGACCGCTTATACTCGACCGCGTCCATGTCCTGCTCGGCAAGAGGCTCCAGGATCGGGGCTTCCACCTTCGTGGGAATTCGGCTTTGAAAAGGAATGGAACGTGGAACCAAAGCATCAGCCAGTTCCCCACGCAAACGCACCCGGGCCACCACGGAAACCAACACATCGCCGTTGTCCCCGGGTTCGCTGGCCCGCTCAATAGGTGAATTTTGCAATTTACCACGCAATTGCGTTTGTTGCGCCGGGGTCAAATTGTCCACGAGCAGCTCTCGGCCATTCAATGCCAATCCCAACACCGCGTCTTGCAGAAATTTTCTGGCCTGCAGCGTGGCATGGCGCATGGCCATAGCCTCGGCCCGGGCCGGATTATAGCCTTCCCCGGAAGCAACGGCCGTCCCCAAGGCCGAAAGCATGCCTGTTCCCCAATCAACGGTCACAGACCCATCTCCCAGGGTCAGCCCCACATCGGTGGACTCGGCAGAAGCCTCGGGAACAGGAAATGATTCCCGATCCTCTGGAGGAACGTTTTCATTAATCCAATTCTCCACCTGATCCAAAGCACTGGGTTGTCCCGATGGACCGGCAGTCTCTGCTCCACCAGCGGCACCTTCTTCCTCACCAATGACCACCGGTACGGAACCCGTGGTCGAGCCTGTGGAAGCACTGGTCTGTGCCAGAACGGCACAGGGCAGCAGCAACACGAGAACCAGCTGCAACATAAGAATATTATACGCCATTTAAAGCTCCTTGGAGCAAAATACGGTTCGTGGCACACCCGGTGCGTGTACCCCGAGGAAAGCAACCTGGCAAGCCGGATAAACCGCCGTCATTGTTCCAGCCACTCGGTCACGGCCCGGGCCATTCCCGGTTCGTCACCAGCCTGAAAACGCTGCAACCGCTCTTCCCGACGGCACCAAGTTATCTGACGTTTGGCATATGCCCTGGTGTTGCGAATCCATAAATCCCGGGCCTGGTCCAAGGTGCTCTGCTCAAGAATCCAGGAAAGCAGCTCGGCACATCCAATCCCGGACCACCCCGGAGCCGAGGGATCCGAGCAATGTTCATATGCTGTGCGGGCCTCCTCCAACGCTCCCTGTTGCATCATCTCATCAATGCGTGCTGCCAGTTTTGGAGTCAGGGTATCCAGGTCCACGGTCACGCCCAGGCAAAAAGCATCCAGCGGCTCCACGGGGCGAGCCTTGGCATGCCAGGAACTAAGCGTTTCTCCCGTCGCCAACCAGACCTCCTGGGCGCGGGCGTTCCGCTGGCTGTCGTTGGGATGAATCTTGGACGCATACAAAGGATCAATATCCTGAAGTTCTGCATGCAGCACCTGCGGACCTTCCCGCTCCAATCGTTCCAGCACACGCTGGCGGACTGCCCGGGGGATCTCCGGTATAGGAGCGATGCCTTCCAGCAACACGCGCAAATACAGGCCTGTCCCCCCCACAAGCACGGGAAGATTGCCACGCTCGGTCACGGCCCGAATGGTCCGCACCGCCAACTCGGCCATATGCGCCGCATTCATGGGTGCCCGAGTGGGCAAAAAACCATAGAGATGGTGCGGAGCCATGGCCCGTTCATCCTCGTCGGGCTGCGCCGTAATGATGGGAAAATCCCGATAAACCTGCCGGGAATCGAAGTTGATCACTTCAACGGCATGGCCAAGCGATAAAGCGGCACGAGTCTTCCCTGTTCCCGTGGGACCAAGGATGCAAACCACCTTCATGGGGGGGGGCGTGGAATGTTCTTCCATGCGAATCACTCCCCGAGCGCCTGCCTGCGTCGCTCCTCGCAACGCTTGTACAGCGGCGTTATCACGCACTCCGGCACCAATCCTTTAATGGAGCCACCGTTGCGAGCCACATCCTTGACGATGGTGGAGGAAAGATACATCCACTTGAAATCCGTCATCAAAAAAACTGTCTCAACATCCTTGTTCAACTTGCGATTCATGAGTGCCATCTGAAATTCATACTCAAAGTCCGACACCGCGCGCATTCCCCGCAGAATGGCGCCCGCGCCGCGGCGCCGGGCATAATCTACAAGCAAACCGTCAAACGGCTCCACAAGAATGCCACGAAAATTGCCCAGCGCCTCTCTAGCCAGGGCCACTCGCTCTTCCAGGCTGAACAAAGTATTTTTAGAGGTACTCCGGGCCACGGCGAAAACCACCGTATCAAAAATCTTTGTCCCGCGGCGGATCAGGCTGACATGCCCGTTGGTCAGCGGGTCAAAGGTTCCGGGGTAGATGGCGAGTCGGGAGTTGTGTTGCGCCATAATATAATCCTTGTCTGACCGTAGGTCCGGTCGGTAATGCATTCCAATTCCTCGGGGCAGTCCGGCTTGAGCGAGGCCTCCACCTCCGCAAGCAAAAAACCGTCCGGAGCGAGCCAGCCATTGGCAAGCAACGCCTTCAGAGCAGGATCCAACAGCCCCTTGCCGTAGGGCGGATCCACGAAAATCACGTCGTATACCTGCTCCGAACCCCGCTTCAAAACCTGTATCACGTCCGCCACGGCTACACGCACCTGAGACCGTGCAACACCCAATGCCTGAAGATTGTCACGAAGCACCTTGGCGGCACTGGCCGACTTCTCCACAAACAAAGCATGGTCCGCGCCTCGGCTAAGCGACTCGATAGCCAGGCTGCCGCTTCCAGCGAACAGGTCCGCGACGCGTGCGCCCGGCCATTGCAATCCCCGGGCCTCCAGCATGGAGAAAATGGACTGCCGAACCTTGGAGGTCGCAGGACGATACCCCGGTCCCTCAGAAGTCCGAAGTATGCGGCCTCCAAATCTCCCGCTTATAATACGCATAGCTTCTATACCTTACGGCAAAAGCACCTATCCCGGTCAGCCTCTGCCCCTAAATTTCGGAAATAAGTTCCACCATGAGGCGATTCACGGTCATCAACCTGTCACGAATCTCGGTTTGCTCCACCCAAGTTTTTTCCTTGAGTCCGGCAATCCTATTTTGCAATTCCCCAAGCAGGCGCTCCGAATCGCCGACCAGGAAGTCCCAATCCACACTGGGTCGCGCTGTCTCGGCGTGGCGCACGGTTTCCAACACCTCGCCCGGAGCAAGCACCGCCTCTTCCAAATGATCTGGAATATGAACATCCAGACCAAAACGCTCCTGCAACAGACCGGCAAACTCCTGCTGTGCGGCAGGCTCACCATGGACCAGAAAAATTTTCATGCGATCCGCATGAAACCGACTGACCCAATCCAGCAATTCCGATTGACCGGCATGTCCGGAGAACCCGTTGATAGTGAAAACCCGCGCCTTCACCGCCACATCTTCACCGAATAATCGAATTTTCTCAGCCCCGTTCACAATTTTACGCCCAGGGGTTCCAACACCCTGGTACCCCACAAACACGACACTGGCACCGGATTTCCAAAGATTGTGCTTCAAATGGTGCTTGATGCGTCCCGCCGTGGCCATGCCACTGGCTGAAATAACTACGGCCGGTCCGGGAGTACTGTTGATGGCTTGTGACTCGGCTGTGCTCAACGTAAATTTCAGGTTGGGCAGATCAAGGGGATCCTCTCCATTCTGCAGGTATCGCCTCGTCTCCGCATCAAAATATTCCGGGTGGCTGCGAAAAACTTCCGTCGCTCGAATAGCCATGGGGCTATCAAGATAGACCGGCATATCTGCCGGAAGCCGCCCCTGCTTATACAACAAAAACAAGGAATAAATGATCTGCTGTGACCGCTCCACGGCAAAAGCGGGAATCACGACCTTTTCCCCATGGGAATGACTGTACTGTACGGCTTCGGCCAACTCGTCCAGGCTGTTGCTGTCATCCTTGTGATTTCTGTTCCCGTAAGTGGACTCCAGAAACAGGTAATCCGGAGTGACAGCCACGGCAGGATCGTTGACGATCAATTGCTCTGGACGCCCCAAGTCGCCGGAAAACAACAACGACGTACTCTTGCCTTCCTCTTCATACTCAATACGAATAAAAGCGGATCCCAGGATATGCCCGGCGTCCCGAAAACGTACCGTTATATTCGGTGCGGGTTCAAACGCACTCTCGTATTGCACGGTTTCAATGAGCGGCAATGTTTTCTCAACATCGGCCTGGGTGTAAAGCGGCTCCACGTCTCCGCCGCCGCGCCGGTTGCGCTTGCGATTGACGTATTCGGCCTCCATTTCCTGGATATGTGCTGAATCCAAAAGCATGATTTCCAAAAGATCCCGCGTAGGCTCGGAAGTATAAATCTTCCCGCGGAACCCTTTTTTCACCAACCGGGGCAGCAGTCCGCTGTGATCGATGTGGGCATGGGTAACAAGGATGAAATCCAATTTCTTTGGGTCATATCTCTCTGTATCCGCATTGCGTTTTTCAATTTCCTTGTTGCCCTGAAACATACCGGCGTCCACCAGGAACCTAGTCTCGCCACACTCCAGCTTGTAACAGGAACCGGTTACGGTTTGAGCTGCACCCAGAAAAGAAATCTTCATACATCCTCCGGTGACGTTTCTACACCAACAACGCCGGTCGTTCGATCGCCTGGTCGTCTTCCACGGTTCGCCCGGCATGAGCACATCATGATCGCGACCTGGATTCATGCACAACAGGACGGGATTTGGCAAGCTCGGCCAGAGGAAACAACAACAGATTTTTCATTCGGCCAAGCTACCATCAACGGGAAAAAAAAGCTCCCCGCCGTTCCAAAGATCCGACGGGGAGATACCATTTACGTCATTCCTTCCGGCTCACAAAAATTCCGGATCCACCGATGCCTTCCCGCCAGCCAACATCAGCCGAACGTATCGAATGGCTTTCTCATCCACTGGAACAATAGGAAAACTTTTTCGGCACGCATCGCACTGGGCCATGGAAGGCCTTGTCGGGGCGAGCAACGGAACATCTCTTGAACAAAAAGGACACGTATACAAATAAATTATTTCCATCTCAGATGGGCGCACAGGTTCAACGGGCTTCCCGGACCGTTCCATTAGTTC
The DNA here is from genome assembly GCF_900167125.1 of Paucidesulfovibrio gracilis DSM 16080. Lineage (NCBI taxonomy): Bacteria > Pseudomonadati > Thermodesulfobacteriota > Desulfovibrionia > Desulfovibrionales > Desulfovibrionaceae > Paucidesulfovibrio > Paucidesulfovibrio gracilis. Next base: position 92,670 of record NZ_FUYC01000004.1, on the reverse strand, counting down.
GTCTCCTCGACAAGAATTTCACCCGCCATTCCTGCGGGGGGGGCCGCTCCCCAAAGATGCAACAATGTCGGTGCGATGTCTCCCAGCTTTCCGGGCTTGAGCACACGTCCTTCCATGCCGTCCTCAATCAGCACAAAAGGCACGGCATTTTTCGAGTGCGCGGTCTGCGGTTCCCCCTCGGCATCAAGCATTTCCTCGGCATTGCCATGATCCGCCGTCAATAAAATCCGTCCATGCTGCTTGAGAACCGCGTCAACCAAGCGGCCGACGCAGGCATCCACTGTTTCCGCCGCCAACACCGTGGCATCAATACGACCGGTATGGCCCACCATATCCAAGTTGGCGAGGTTGCACACCGTCAAATCATAATCGGCAAGTTCCTTCAGCAGTTCCGAAGTGACCTGCTCCGCGCTCATTTCAGGCTTGAGGTCATACGTAGCCACATCACGAGGCGAGGGGACCATTCTCCGTTCTTCGCCGGGATACGGTTCTTCCCGACCACAATTGAGAAAATACGTCACATGTGCATATTTTTCCGTTTCCGCAATGCGCAACTGACGAAGCCCGAGCTGGGAAACCGCCTGTCCCAGACAGCCATCCAAACGCTGGGGGGGAAACGCTACGGGAAAAGGAAACGAAGCGTCATACTGCGTCATGCTCGCCAACCCCGCCAGCCGGGGTCTACGCCCACGATCAAAGGCATCGAATGCATCGCTGAACAGGGCACGGGCCAGCTGGCGCATGCGGTCGGCGCGAAAGTTAAACAGAAACACGCCATCCCCATCGCGAATAACGCCATCAACATCCGAAACAAGGCGGGGCTTCACGAATTCATCGGTTTCTCCAATGACATACGCGTCACGCACCCCTCGAACAGCACCGTCCACCTTTTCCCCCTGACCGTGGACCAACGCATCCCATGCGATTTTGGTCCGATCATACCGGGTGTCCCGATCCATGGCGTAATACCGGCCCATAAGCGTGGCGATGCGTCCGAAATCCATTCGCCGGCGCACGTCTCTGAATGCCTTGACATACCCCATTCCGCTCGTAGGCGGAGTATCGCGTCCATCCAGAAAGGCGTGGACGAATACGTCCTGAAGCCCTTGCTCGCGAGCCATCTCCAACAATGCATACAAATGCTTCTGATGACTGTGCACGCCGCCATCCGAAAGCAGGCCGAGAAAATGAAGTCGTCCTCCTTGCTCGCCGGTGCGCCGCATCAGCTCAAGCAAGGCGGGATTTTCTTTCAAGGAACCATCTTCCATGGCCATGTCGATACGGGTCATATCCTGATAGACGATTCGGCCAGCACCAATATTCATATGTCCCACTTCGGAATTGCCCATAAACCCGTCGGGCAGCCCCACGGCCCGCCCCGAGCACTCCAGGGTGGTTCGGGGCCAGTGTTTCATAAGCCGGTTCAAATTGGGAGTGTGCGCTTTGGCCACGGCATTGCCCGGTCCATCCGGAGCTACGCCCCAACCGTCCAGAATAAGCAGCAGCGTCGGGGTATACGGGGTGCTCATTGGTCTTCGCCGTCCTCGGGCAAGGGCATGACCTTGGCCTCGGCCCATAACCCTTCAAGATTATATAGGGCGCGGTGCTCTTCCTGAAAAATATGAACAACCACGTCATTGAAATCCATTAAAATCCAGGCTCCACCCTTGTAGCCTTCCATGCCAAGATACTCAATGTTGTCTTCGCTGGAACGGTCCAAGAGCATATCCGCCAGCCCCTGCGCATGGCGCACACCACGGGCGGTCACCACAAGCAAGGTCTCTGTGATGGGGCAAAGCCCCTCCACATCAAGCGCCACAAGCTTCGAAGCCTGTTTCTCCGTAAGCCAACGAGCCAAAAGTTCTAATTTTTCGGAACGATCCAGCAAGCTATGTGTCTTTTCTTTTTCAATCATTCTTTTCCGGTTTCCCGCGTTCAAACGTGGAAAGAATTAATTCCTCAAGCCCCCGCTTGGGCACATGATGCACCTCTTTCTCATCACGCCAATATTTCACTCCGCCGTCCTCGCCGAGCGGTTCCAGCACGACCTGCTCCAACGGTTCGCCGAATGCAAGCACATATAAAATATTCACGTTTTCCGGAATGTCCAGATCCAGACGCAATCCGGCCCGATCCACTGATCCGAGCATACATCCGCCAAGCCCTTTCTCCCGAGCGGCGAGCAGCATGGTCTGGCAGGCGATCCCTGCATCAACGCGCGCATTGGCATCCTTTGCCCCGGCTTCAGCACAGACCACGACGTACCCGGCAGGACGCTCCCCGGATTCCGGTCCTTTCCAGTCCTTAAGGTACGCCGCCCACACCAGCCGGGAAAAAATACGCTCATTGGTTGCGGGATCATTGCTCAAAACATACCGAAGTGGTTGCAGATTCCCGGCGGATCCAGTTTGACGCGCCAGGTCCGTCAGCGTCCGCAACACCTCCAAACCAATCGCTCGATCCTCATGGAAACGCCGTACCGATCGGGTCGCGGCAACAAGTTTCGCAAAGTTCATTTTGATCCTCCAGATTCGTTACGACTTGTAAAGAATTTGCCTGAACCTGGCAATGCGTCACCACTTCGTTTCGCCCTCCCCCCCTCTCCACAGCGCTGACCACTTGACGGCTCCATCACTTTCAGGCATGAAATTTCCATGCAAGAATCTACTTCGCCTCTGTGCTTTACCGGCTTTTTTTTCGGCTTCTTTTTTAGGAGGCCCATACAGCCCGTGGCATAGCAAGGCGAGAGAGACGCTCATTCAAGGCCGCGGGATTCCGCGGCCTTTTTGTTTATTTTGTCAGCCCAAAGGAGGATCGGAGATGATTTTCGACGTGGAACATGAAACCATGCCCAGGGAAGATCTGGAGAAATTGCAATTACGCCGCCTCAAGGCCTTGGTGGAACGAGTCTACCATAATGTTCCTTTTTACAAAAAGCGCCTTGAAGAAAAAGGGATACGTCCGGGCGACATCAACAGCCTCGACGATGTACGCCACCTGCCCTTTACGGAAAAGCAAGATCTCCGCAACAACTACCCCTACGGACTTTTCGCCGTCAACATGGAGAACATCGTCCGCATCCACTCCTCCTCAGGGACAACGGGCAAAGCCACCGTGGTGGGCTACACGCATCGCGACGTCCGTACCTGGGCGTCCCTCATGGGGCGGTGCCTCAACGCCGCCGGAGTCGGTCCCGGCGACATTCTCCACAACGCATACGGGTACGGACTCTTCACCGGCGGGCTGGGCGCCCATTACGGCGCGGAAGCGGCAGGAGCCACGGTCATCCCTATGTCCGGCGGGGCCACACGTCGTCAGATCATGATCATCAAGGATTTCATGGCCACAGCCATCTGCTGCACCCCCTCCTATGCACTGCACTTGGCAGAAACCGCCGGGGAGCTAGGCATCGACTTCAGAAAACTTCCACTGAAGGTAGGAATATTCGGGGCCGAACCCTGGTCCGAAGCCATGCGCAAGGACATCGAAGGCAAACTGAACATCAAAGCCTTGGATATCTACGGTCTTTCCGAAATCATGGGACCAGGCGTCGGCATCGAATGCGCTGAGGCGCAAAACGGACTGCACATGCAGGAAGACCATTTCTTGCTGGAAGTCATTGACCCCGCTTCCGGCGAACCGGTTCAGCCCGGCGAACTGGGAGAACTCGTCATCACCACTCTGACCAAAGAAGCCATCCCGCTATTGCGCTACCGCACCCGCGATCTGACCAGACTGGAGACCACGCCCTGTCGTTGCGGCCGAACCACGGCCCGGATGATGCGCGTCCAAGGCCGGTCCGACGACATGCTCATCATCCGCGGTGTGAACGTATTCCCGCAACAGATCGAATCCATCCTTCTGGACACCGACGGCCTAGCCCCCCACTACCAACTGGTGGTGGATCGCAAAGGCCCGATGGATACCCTTACTGTCCGCGTCGAAGTCAGCGAAAGCGTTTTCTCAGATGAAATCAAAGGGCTGCAATCCCTTGAAAAGAAGGTACAGGGCGCCATCAAGGAATTCCTTGGGGTCACGGCCGCCGTTAAACTGGTAGAGCCCAAGGGCATTGAACGCTCCATGGGCAAGGCGCAACGCATCATTGATTTGCGCAAGGAAGCCAAGTAGTATTCCCAAGCGAACAACGACAACTCAGAGAGGAAAGCCATGAAGGTTGATCAGCTGTCCATCTTTCTTGAAAACAGGGCCGGACGCCTTGCGGAAGTGACGAAAATCCTTAGCGACAGCGGCGTGAACATCCGGGCGCTGTCCCTGGCGGATACCTCAGACTTCGGCATCCTGCGACTCATTGTTTCCGACTTTGAAAAAGCCCGCAACGAACTGAAGAACAAAGGTTTCACAGTGGGCCGCACCACTGTTGTGGCCCTGGAAATCGATGACAGCCCGGGTGGGCTGAACAATGTTCTCGCCATTTTGCAGGGAGAAAACATCAATGTGGAGTACATGTACGCCTTTGTACACCAAAGCTCTAACAACGCGGTGATCATCTTCCGATTCGATCGCACGGACCAGGCCATAGAATTGTTGCAAAAAAACAATCTGACCATTATCCCGGGCGAACAACTCTACAACATCTAATCATCCACCGGGAGGCCCGTCATGGGCCTCCCTTTTCTTGCCCCGCATCGGGGAATCGCGCAGCTGCCTCCCCATATATTATTTTGTACGTATAGCCACTTTTTTGTACCCTGCTTTTTCCCCGCAGGCATTGCCCATGGAAAAGATAGCGCGTATAATAAGTTAAAAGGCCGTTCCAAACAACGGCCCGGAGCGTTGGCAATTATACTTACATATTATGATATTTCAGCGCTCTGTCCCTTGATTCAATACCAGCCAAGCGAGAGAGAACGACGCATGCCCAACGAGCCGATCAGCAAACCGTGGTTTGACAAGATGAAAGGAAAAGAAGCTTTCATAACCAGATTGTTCACGGTTTTCCTCCGGGAAGAGCCTCAACGTGTGGCCAAAATCCGCACTGCCATGGAATCCCGACAACTCGGCGAAGTGACATATCTGGCCCACTCCCTGAAAGGGGCCGCTGCAACCCTCGGAGCCGAACCTTTGCATGAGGCCTGCCTGCAATTGGAACTGGCGGCAAAAAGTGAAGATGAAGGACAATCCGTTGAGGCCTTGCGCCAGCTGGATGAACAAATCGAACGGGTCTACGAGCGCATGCAGGACTGGCTGAAACTGCAGTAATCCGAAAGTAGCCGGACCGTTCTCCGATTCCAGCAAAACCAAACGCCTCCCGTGTCGTGCGATCACGGGAGGCGTTTGGTTTCAACAAATCCGTTTGCGACTAAAACAAATCCTGCATGGTGTAGAGTTTCCCAGGCTTCTGCCCGGCAAGCCACTTAGCCGCACGCAACGCCCCTTGAGCAAAGGTTTCCCGCGAATGGGCCCGATGCGTCACCTCGATCCGCTCTCCCGGACCAAAAAAGAACATGGTGTGGTCCCCGACAACATCTCCACCGCGCAGGGTCTGCACGCCGATCTCTTCTTCCGGCCGCGCTCCGATAATGCCATCGCGGCAATGATTCTTGACATCATCATACTCCCAGCCCCGGGCTTCGGCAAGGCACTGAGCCAGCTTCAAGGCTGTTCCGCTGGGCGCATCCTTTTTCATTCTGTGATGTGTCTCCACCATTTCCATATCATAAGCGGGACCAAGAGCCTGCACCAGCATAGGGAGCATCTTAAGCAACACATTCACGCCCACACTCATATTCGGCGCCCAGAAAAGAGGCTGTGAATTGGCCGATTCAGCCAGTTGCTTTTGCTGTGCGGCATCGAGACCGGTCGTACCGATGACGGCAGGGTTACCGCGCCTACCGGCCGTTTCCACCATCTTCATCGTGGACTCAGGCGAAGTAAAATCTACGATTACGGCGCCAGGAGCGTCCGCAAGCAGGTTGTCCAGATCTTCCACAACCGGACAGCCAAGGGCTTCAAGCTCTTTGATATTGCGGCTCCGCTCCGTAACACCGACAAGATTCAGCTCTGGATCAGCCAGGGCTAGGTTGGCGAGGGTCGCTCCCATGCGCCCCTTGGCTCCCATGATAATTACATCCGTCATTTGCGGTTCTCCTTTTCGTCTTCGGATTCAAGACCAAGCAGGCGCAGGAACCCATCATACTCCAAAATTTCCAATTCCAACTGCCGCGCTTTGTCCAGCTTGCTTCCGACCTTTTCCCCGGCAACGACGTAATCAAGCTTCCTGGAAACACTTTTCGCGGCCACCCCGCCACGCTCACGCACCCAGTCCTCGGCTTGTCCGCGTGCGACGGGCAAACTTCCAGTGAAAAGAAACCGCTTTCCCTGCAGCACCCCACCGGACGAATCCAGCACCGCGGAACGCGGCCAGAAACCAAGCTGTCGAAAACGCTCCAGCATTTCACGGTTGCGCTGATTCTCGAAGTATTGCTCAATACTTTCAGCAACGGTCCATCCCACGTCCGGAATGTTCACCAGTTCCTCGGAACCGGCCTGCATCAATTCGTCCAAGTCCGCATAACGCTCTGCCAAAGCACGGGCCGTCTGTTCCCCCACATGCCGAATCCCCAGGGCTGCCACAAGCCTGGAAAGCGTGGCCTCTTGCTTGGCCATCTCCACGGCCTTCACAAAATTATGTGACGATTTCTCTCCCATGCGCTCATACCGCATCAACGTTTCAGCACGGAGTGTAAACAAATCCGCGGGGGAAGTAAGCACGCCATCCTTTACGAGCCGTCGAATCCACTCCTTGCCGACCCCTTCCATATCCAGTCCGGCCTTGGATACGAAATGGACCATCCCGCGCTCTAACTGCGCGGGACAGGAGGCATTCAGACACCGCAATGCAACTTCACCGGATGCCCGTTCCAGAATACTGCCGCATACGGGACAGGACGCAGGCGGTTCGATCACTCGTTCAGTCCCGGTCCGTTGCTCCGTCAGACTCCGCACAAGTTGCGGAATCACATCTCCAGCGCGCTGCACCACCACGTGATCCCCAACACGAAAATCCTTGGCCGCGATCTCGTCGAAATTGTGCAGTGTGGCCCTGGATACCTCCACGCCGCTCACATTCACGGGTTCCAACCGTGCCACAGGAGTGACGACTCCGGTACGGCCAACCTGAAAATCAACGGAGTTCAAGCGCGTTACGGCCTGCATAGCCGGAAATTTCAAGGCCAGAGCCCAACGCGGCGCCCGAGCCGTGGTCCCCAAAAAAGCCTGGAGGGAGCGGTCATTCAATTTGGCCACCACGCCGTCGATCTCATATTGCAGTGTTTCTCGACGCTCCCGCATCCTCAAAAAAAACTGCTCCACCTGCTCTGCGGTGTCACACCGACCGGCCTCTGGAGGAAGCACAAAACCCCAGGCCTGCAAATCGTTCATGAGCGCCTCGTGCGTATCCCACTCCAAGTCCCCGGATCGGCCTACACCGTACGCCAAAAAACGAAGCGGTCGAGCCGCCGCGATTTTCGGATCCAGTTGACGAACGGAACCAGCCGCTGCATTGCGAGGATTCGCAAAAACCTTGCCGCCCTGTTCGGCCTGACGTTGATTCAATGTCTCAAAATCGCGCCGAGCCATGACCAGTTCACCACGCACCTCCAACAACTCCGGCCAGCCCTCACCCCGCAGCCGCAAGGGGATATTCCGGACAGTGCGCATATTGCGGGTAACATCCTCGCCTATCACACCGTCACCCCGAGTCACTCCCAGAGTCATCACACCGTCTTCATAGACGACTTCCACGGCCAAGCCATCCATTTTCGGATCCACCCAAAAACACTGCAAGGCTGAAGCGGGTGCCTGGAACACCGACTCGGGAAGCATGGAAAAATCAGGCGGGGTCGCCGACAACTCCAACAAATTGCGGCCGCCCGTCAATCGCGCCCGAAGCAGGTCCATCTCCCGTGAAAAACCGGCGAGATCGGCTTGTTCCGGACGAAGCAGATACTCGCGCACGGCACGACGAATCTCCGGGTTGTATTTGGTCCGCTCCTTGGAATCCAACGTGCGCCCCAAAGCGCGTTCAAGTGCCTCCCGGGCATAGGCCTGCACGGTTTCAACAAGCGCATTGGGCAATTTTACCGCGGCAAACTCCCGCCAGCTGGAAAAATCAAGGGCCGAATCCCCATCGGGCAGGACCATGGCGTTATCCAGGCTCATCATGGGGACAGAATGCTGGACTGTTTCAAAACCCTCGGCAGCGGCTCCCCCTACCCTCTGTGTGGGTGATGTCGGGTCCGCCAACTCCGGGAAGGATTCCTCCAGCGTCTGCAGCTCACGGAACAATGCATCATATTCCTCGTCCGAAATCTCGGGCGAGTCTAAAACATAGTAGCGATGATTATGATATTCCAGTCGATCCCGAAGCAGCCTGACGCGTTCGGCCGCGCTGGATGTTGTTTTTGAAGTCACGAACAGTTCTCCGCACCATACAAATCATGACGCATCTGTTGGAGGTTGGACCGCTGACCCACCATAAGCAAGGTGTCCCCTCCCTGGATCACTTCCTGGGGGCCAGGGTTGAAACGCATTTCCCCATTGGATTTCTTGATCGCGATTATGATCAGGCTATACCGGGGGCGAATTTCAGACTCGATAAGATTTTTTCCGCCGAGCGAGGACTGCAACGGCACCAAAAGTTCCTCCATCTGGAGGTCAATCTCGTCTTGCATGGCCAGCTCAAGAAAGTTCGTCACCGTGGGCCGCAACACGTTCTGGGCCATGCGGACCCCGCCGATCAGATGCGGCATGACCACTCTATCGGCTCCGGCCAGCTTGAGCCGGGAGATATGAGCCTTTTGGCTGGCGCGGGCAATAATGGTCAATTCCGGACAAAGCTGCCGAGCAGTGAGAGTCACATAAACGTTGGCCGCCTCGGAAGAAAGCGCTGAAATCAACGCCTTGGCTTTGCGCAGTCCCACGGAAAGCAGCAATTCGTCGTCCGTGGCGTCCCCTTCCACACAGAGCACCCCCTCCAATTCCAACTTCTGGATCAATTCGGTGTTCTGTTCCAACACCACAGGAACAAATCCTTCGTTGCGGATTTCCTGCACCACCACGCTTCCAATGCGCCCATATCCGCATACGATGAAATGGTCTTCCAACCTGCCAATGGCTTTTTGCATTCTGCGTTTCCCCCAGAGCACCTGCAGACGGCCTTCCAACAAAATTTGTGAAAACGAGGCCACAATATACATAAATCCGCCCACGCCGCTCATAATCAGCAATGCAGCGAACATCCGCCCCATCTGCGACAAAGGATGCACTTCGCCGTAGCCCACGGTGGAAAGGGTGATGACCACCATGTAAAAACTGCTGACGAAATCCCATCCCTCGAGAAACATGAACCCGACAATTCCGAACAGAAAAATGAGCAGCAACAAAAAGCTGCCCATGACCAAATTCCAAAACGTGCCCATGCGCTGTTTGAGTTCGAACAGCCGCCGGTTCACCGTTTGAAACGACATCATCCCCCCAGTTGCAGGATGCGATCCCGCAGCGGCGCAATGCGATCCCGCAACCGGGCCGCTTGTTCAAACTCAAGTTCTTTGGCGGCTTCGCGCATCTCCCGTTCCAGCCGGCGCACCAGTTTGGTCAATTTCCGCGGGTCATCCCCATACTCGGCCATATCCTCGGCGACAAGCGATTCCCGTGTCGTATCACCGGAATCCGCCGCCGATGCCATTTGCAGCCCTTCTCCCACAGCCTTACGAATTGTCCGGGGCGTTATGCCGTGCTCCAGATTGAATGCTACCTGGCGTTCCCGACGCCGATCAGTTTCTTCCATAGCCGTCCGCATGGCCGCGGTGACCTTATCCGCATATAAAAACACCCTGCCCTGAACATTACGCGCGGCACGGCCGAACGTCTGAATCAACGCCCCGGCGGAACGCAAAAAGCCTTCCTTATCCGCATCAAGGATAGCTACAAGGGACACTTCCGGCAAATCAAGACCTTCCCTCAGCAGGTTGATTCCCACCAAGACATCGAACTCTCCGGCACGCAGGGCGCGGATGATGGCCATTCGCTCGATGGTATCGATATCAGAGTGAAGATACCGGGTGTTCACTCCCATCTGCTGAAAATATTCCGTCAAATCCTCGGCCATGCGCTTGGTCAGCGTGGTCACCAAGACCCGCTCATTACGCGCCACACGGACTCGACACTCGCTCAGCAGGTCATCCAGCTGACCTTCCGGCGGACGCACCTCCAACTGGGGATCAACCAATCCCGTAGGCCGGATGATCTGTTCCACCACCAATCCCTGGGCGCGATCCAACTCCCATGGTCCGGGAGTCGCGGAAACAAACACTGCTTGTCCAATGCGCTCCAAAAATTCTTTAAAATTGAGCGGACGATTATCCAAGGCCGACGGAAGTCGAAACCCAAAATCGACCAAAGTGCTTTTTCGGGAACGATCGCCGTTGAACATGGCTCCTACCTGGGGTACGGCGATATGGGACTCGTCCACCACAAGAACAAAATCCTTGGGGAAGTAATCCAGCAGTGTAGCCGGTGGCTGTCCCTGTCGGCGTCCATCCAGGTGTAACGAATAATTTTCAATGCCGTTGCAATAGCCCAGTTCCTCGATCTGCTCCAGGTCGAACATGGTCCGTTGTTCCAGGCGTTGCGCCTCCACCAGTTTTCCGGCATTGCGAAATTCTCGCAACTGTGTGGTCAGCTCTTCACGAATATCATCCCGCGCCCGGGTCAGGTTATCCTGATCTGAAACATAATGTGAGCCTGGATAGATCACGGTCTTGCGCAACTTGGCAAGAACTTCGCCTGTCAGTGGATCCGTTTGCAGGATGGAATCAATTTCGTCACCGAAAAACTCAATCCGAACAGCCTGCTCCCTGCTGTATGCCGGAATAATTTCTACGACATCCCCCCGGACCCGAAAGGTTCCACGATGAAAATCATAATCGTTCCTCTCGTAATGGACCTCCACAAGTTTGGCGAGCAGTGCCTCCATGCTCAATTCCTGCCCCTGTTCGACGGGAATGATCATTTTGGCGTAATATTCCGGTGATCCCAACCCATAAATGCAGGAAACCGATGCGACAATAAGCACATCCCGTCTCGTCAGCAACGCATGCGTGGCAGCATGTCGGAGCTTGTCAATATCATCATTGATTGAGGAATCTTTTTCAATATAGGTATCCGAATGTGGGAGGTAGGCCTCCGGCTGATAATAATCGTAATAACTAACGAAATATTCCACCGCATTATGGGGAAACAAGGCTTTGAATTCCCCATACAACTGCGCAGCCAGGGTTTTGTTTGGCGCAAGCACCAGAGCGGGCCGGTTCACCTCGGCAATAACATTGGCCATAGTGAATGTCTTGCCGGACCCCGTCACACCCAGCAACACTTGATCGCGAACACCGCCATTCAAGTTGTCCACGATTTCCTGAATCGCCCCGGGCTGATCCCCTGTAGGCGTATATTCGCTGACCAACTCAAACTGTTGAGCCATGGCAGATTCCTTTTGGCGCACGAAGGCGCATCCTCTTGTGCGGCCAGACAAAACAACGTATCATCTTCACATCGTCATTGGAACAACATCGCGCCCTGCGAACCGGAGCAACCCCATGAAGATCGAAATAATCCCACCGAAGACCACTCCACCGTGCGAACGCTGCTGCACGGTATCCATGACCATCAAAAGCTTCAAAGGCCGCCGCAACGTGGAGGTCCATCTCTTCCGGCCCGATTGGCCGGAGCAGGAAGAAAAACAATACCAATGGGAATCCCTCATCGGACCGTGCCTGCCGGAAGCTCCTTGCCCGGAGGGATCCAGCCGGAGGGTGGTCATGGAATCCTTTACGTTACAGGAGCGGGACCGCATCATCAACTACCTTAAAGAGCAGTACGCCACAAGGCTGACGGGGCTTCGCTCCCTACCGCTGGAATTTCCGGTTCCAGATGGTCTTCCGGCGTTATGCGACGCCGAAGCGGGGAAAAATATCGGTCTGATCCGATTCGAGCGCATCCCCAGTTACGCACTCAACCTGCCGTTGCGAGGTCTGTTCGACCTTTCCCAACACCCTCCCATCGTAGAAGAAGTTAGCAGCTGAAAAACACCGCTGACACTGCTTGCGCCACCAGGGGACGGCTACGAGACGGCCGTCCCCTGCTGCATTTTCAGCTTCAACATTTTTATCAGAAAAAAAACACGACAAAACACAAGACGTTCCTAAAGTCACGAATCGAAATGACCGATATAGGAGATGCATGATCCGCACCCTTGAGGGAGGCTTTATGGATAGTCTGATACACGCAATGGGATTCAAGCAGGCGCTTGAAGCGGCCAAGGCAAACCGCTGGGAGGACGCCGAGGAAATCCTGAAATCACTACAGGAAGAATACTTCGCCCTTTGTGAAGAGAATCGGGCGCTCAAAGAACAACTCACCGAGGTGGTCGAAATTCTCGACCTCTCCCAAAGCATGCGCTTTGACGGACGAAAATACTGGCTAACCACCGAGGACGGAGAAGACGGTCCGTTTTGTCAGGTTTGCTATGACCAAACAGGAACCCTGGTCCGCCTCCAGGAGCAAAAGCGCCACTGGCAATGCAAGGGATGCGGCAACCTTTTCATCAAACAAGGACATCCCCTTGAAAAGGCCGCAGCCACCAACCGGTCCCGAATGCCCTCACAGCTGGTGAAAAACCCCATTCCCCTTTTCGTGAAATAATTCGGACCAGTTTCCCTCTTCCGTGGCATATTGTTGGGCAAGGGCCAGACGCTGCAGGAACTCCGACCGCCGTACTTCCCGAGCACCGAAACGGAGCAAATGAGCCGTGGTCTGCTGGCAGTCCACCATCGTGTACTCACGCCGCTCCAAACTGCGGACCAACTGCACAAAGGCCACTTTGGAGGCGTCCGGTTCGGCATAGAACATGGATTCCCCAAAAAAGACACGGCCCAAAGCCACACCATACAAACCGCCCACCAGTCGGCCGTCGCGCCAAGCTTCCACACTGTGAGCATAGCCGAGTTCATGGAGACGGGTATAGGCATCCTTCATTTCCGGAACAATCCAGGATCCATCCTGATCCGGACGCGGCGTTTCAGCACACCGCCGCAAGACCTCCGGAAAGGCAGTATCCACAGTAATATGAAAACGTCCGCTGTTGATCACCCGCCGCAAACTGCGTGGCACATGGAGTTCACTTGGGAAAAGGACCAACCGCGGGTCGGTGCTCCACCACAATATTGGGGAATCAGGCGCATACCAAGGGAAAATACCACACGAATAGGCGTTGAGCAGGCGTTGCGAAGACAAGTCCCCCCCCACAGCCAGGAGGCCGTCCGGGTCAGCCTCCTGAGGGTGAGGGAAAAAAGGCATTTCGGAAAGGCGATAGATCATCGTGTCAACAGTGACTGCAAGTTACTGCATCCGACCGCCAGCAAAAGAAAACTCGAATTCGCCCGACGGGTCGTTGCCCTTGGGAGCTGGAGCATCAATCGCCACGCCCTTCCGCAGACTCATGAATACCTTGCCGCCCTTTTGCAGCGCACCAAACAACAGTTCGTCAGCTATGGCGTCCTTGACCTCCGACTGAATAACCCGGCCCATGGGTCGGGCACCAAACGCAGGATCATACCCTAAATGGGCCAGCCTGGAACGTGCCGCCTCATCAAGGATGAGCCGGACCCGGCGTTCACGCAACTGCGCATTCAATTCACCGACGAACTTGTCCACAATACGTTCCATGACATCCTGATCCAACGAAGAAAAGGGAACGACAGCATCCAAACGATTGCGAAATTCCGGACTGAACAACCGTTCAATGGCCCGAAGCGCCCCGGCCTTGCGATCCTTATCATCCCGGCGCTGGAATCCAATACCGCTTTTGGCTATCTCCTGGGCTCCGGCGTTAGAAGTCATCAACAAAATGACATGCCGGAAATCCGCCTTGCGCCCATTGTTGTCCGTGAGCGTGGCGTAATCCATGACCTGCAGAAGGATATTGAACACATCGGGATGGGCCTTTTCAATCTCGTCGAACAACACGACACTGTGCGGATTCTTGCGGATCTCCTCTGTAAGCAGGCCGCCCTGATCAAAACCGACATATCCGGGAGGGGCACCGATCAACCGGGCCACGGCATGCTTTTCCATGTATTCCGACATATCAAAACGCAGGAAATGCACTCCCATAACTTCGGCAAGTTGCCGCGCAAGTTCCGTCTTGCCAACGCCTGTAGGACCGGTAAGCAAAAACGCTCCAGTGGGGCGACCGGCCTGTTTCATGCCCGCCCTTGCCCGCTTGATTGAGCGAGAAAGCAACTCCACAGCCTGATCCTGCCCAAAGACCACGTTCTTCAAACGCGGCTCCAGCTCCTGCAATCGGTTCCGATCATTGCCGCTGAGCCGTCCGGCAGGAATGCGGGCCATACTCGCCACCACACGTTCCACATCCTGCACAGTGATGCGATCTTCCTTTCGTGGACGCCCGGAAAGCCGGTATCGGGATCCCGCTTCGTCAATGACGTCAATGGCCTTGTCCGGCAAAAACCGATCATTCACATGACGTGCGGAAAGTCGGGCCGCAGCACGCAACGCGGGCAACGTATAGACCACGCCATGATGTTCCTCATAATATGGCTTCAGTCCCTTGAGGATTTCCACCGTCTCATCCACCGAAGGTTCCGCAATTTCGATTTTCTGAAACCGACGTGACAGCGCCCGATCCTTCTCAAAATGATTCTTATACTCTTCGTAAGTCGTGGATCCGATGCACCGCACCTCGCCGGACTGCAGGAACGGCTTGAGCAGATTCGACGCATCCAGGCTTCCGCCGGACACGGATCCGGCCCCCACGATGGTGTGAATCTCATCTACAAAAAGGATGGCGTCCTCAATGGCCTTCAGCTCGGCAAGAACATTTTTGAGACGTCCTTCGAAATCCCCCCGATACTTGGTGCCCGCCATAAGCGCGCCCATATCCAACGCAAAGATCTGTGCCTTGATGAATTCCTTGGGAACTTCACCGCGGGAGATAAGAAGAGCCAACCCTTCGGCCATGGCTGTTTTCCCAACACCCGGATCGCCCACAAAGATTGGATTATTCTTCCGGCGTCGAGCCAGCACCTGGACGGTTCGTTCCAACTCCGCCTCACGCCCGATCAACGGATCAATGCCCCCTTCCTGGGCTCGCAGAGTAAGATTTACGGTGAACTCTCCCAAGGCTGTATCCTGTGTACCAGGCTTTTCCCCAGGCATTCCCGGTGCCGGACCGGACGGCATACCGCCTCCTGCCGGACGGCCGAATGCCATGCCCGGGCGTTCCTGGGTCAGGGGGTCATCATCCTCCATGCCGTGAGAGATATACTCCAGCACGTCCAGCCGCGTAACATCCTGCGTACGCAAAAAGTACACAGCATAGGAGTCTTCCTCATCGAACATGGCGGCCAGAACGTCACCCACCTCGACCACATCCTTGCCCGAGGCGCGTTTTTGCCACACGGCCCGCTGCAATACGCGCCGGACTCCCAGCGTCTGAATCACTTCGGTTTCCGTATTTTCCGGCAGTGTTTCCAAGTTTTCGGAAAAAAAGGTCTCCAGTTCTTCCTGAAGCTTCTCAACGTCAGCACCACAGTGTTTCAATATCAGCTGTCCATGCTGAGCCCCCGCCAGGGCATACAAGAGATGCTCCAACGTAAGATACTCGTGATTCCGCCGCTTGACCTCATTCACGGCCGAGGTCAACGCCTTCTCAAGTCCTCTGCTCAACATGGCTCATTCCCCTTCCATGCTGCATTTCAACGGGAAACCGGCCTGTCGCGCCAATTTGTGAACCGTGTCCACTTTGGTCTCGGCGATTTCGGCCGGATACAGCCCACACACGCCTTTTCCTTCGTTGTGAACCGCAAGCATGATCAATGTGGCCTCGGTTTCCGATTTGTTGAACACGTGTATCAATATTTCAACCACGAAATCCATTGTTGTGTAATCATCATTCAGGAGCAATACCTTGTATTTGCGAGGCTCCCGGACTTCCAGTTCCTCTTTGACGCCGATCCGTGGATCGTTTTCCGCCAGAAAATCACCCATGCCGATCTCCAAAAACCTTTTCCACGCTTAGATCAAATAATAAACTCGAATCATGTGGTTGTCGAGTCTCGTTCGTCGGAAATATCCCGCAGCAACTTTTCGCGCTCTTCATCGGAAAAAACAAAACCATCCTGAAGCGGCAGTTTCTGCTCGACACGCCACTGTTGATGCAACGCATGGTACGTCTGCGCCGTGGAATGCCGCACGTTCATGTTCAACCGTCCAGCCACTTCCGGCAAGCGCTCCTCCGGCCCTTCAATCTCCATAAACTCACCAAATGGAAGATGATCCAAGCAGATCACACAGCCATCCAATGTCCACTTTTCTCTCGTCTTTTCATAGGCAAAGGAAACAGCAAACCCCAGTTCCTCCAAAATCCGGCGCATGACGGTCCCATCTTCCACTCTTGTCTGCCATTCCCGGCAGCGCTTCAAATGATCCCCACCACCATCTGGACGCTTGAGAGTCAGCAACGAGCCACCAGGCTTATGCCGAAGACGAAGCAAAATTTGTTCTTTCCGAAGCGCCTGTTCCTGGGAATCAAACACCAGATTCTGTTCAAAATAAGCCTTTTCACCAGCTGCCCCGTTCTGCAAAAGCAATGCGCGAACAGCTGCATGATCGACATCCGTAAACTTCAATTCCGCCTCAACAGCCATGCGCTTTCCTCCACCCGCAAAACCTGCTATGCAGCCCCAGCGATTTTACACGGGAGCACAATGTGAACAAAATTTTCGTCCTGGCCTTGGGCGGAGCCGCAGGAACTCTTTCCCGGTATTGGCTTTCCGGCATCGCCCAACGTTTTTTCGGTGCATCGTTCCCCATGGGAACATTTGCGGTAAACATGCTGGGCAGCCTTTGTTTCGGGCTGCTCTGGGGGTTGTTTGAAAACCGTGTCGGCTTCAGCCCGGAATTGCGCCTTTTATTGCTTACCGGCTTCATGGGCGCGTTCACCACTTTTTCAACATATATGTTTGAATCCGGAGCACTACTGCGGCACGGGCAATACCTAAGTCTGCTGCTCAACGTTGGCGGCCAGAGCCTGCTGGGCCTGACACTCGTCCTGCTGGGCATGGCCCTGGGTCGCTTGGTCTAAGCCTACAGCATGCCTTCCTAACCCGCAAACAGGATACATACCATGAACTTGCCGAAGAATGCGGAACGAATTCGAATTTTCATTGGTGAGGGAGACCGCCAACAGGGAAAGCCGCTCTATGAACTCATCGTGGAAAAAGCCCGTGAAGCGGGACTCGCCGGAGCAACGGTTCTCCGCGCCGTCATGGGCTACGGAGCGAACAGCCGGGTACGGACGAATAAAATCTTACGCCTTTCCGAGGACATGTCTCTGGTTGTTGAGATTGTGGACGAAACGGAAAAAATCAATGCATTCCTTCCACTACTGGACAACCTCATCAACGAAGGACTTGTCACCAGAGAACCTGTGGAAGTCCTTTTCTATCGACATGCCGGCGGATAAACATATTACCGCCTTGCAGAGTGGAATCATATTTTTTGATAGATTGTCGGGGCCACGGCACGCAGAGGTACGTTCATGCCCGTAAGACTTTCAGAGTGGCCCGTGAACAGATAGCCCCCTGAAACAATTTGGTCCGCGATGCGTCGAAATAACCGTTCCTGGGTCTGCCGATCAAAATAAATCACCACATTCCGACAAAAAACAACGTCCCTGGGTTTGTTCAAACGAAACGGTTCCATAAAATTGAGCCGACGAAAAACAATCCGGTGACGGAGTTCGGGTACAATCCGTATCAGTCGTTTCTTCTTATCCTTGCTTCGCAACAAATATTTCTTACGAAATGCCGACGGAATATCGTCAATTTTATCCATGACGTATACCCCCCTGGCAGCGGCTTCAAGCACGCGGGTAGAAATATCTGTAGCCAACATGCGATAGGAAAACGAAGAATGCTGCGCCTCGAAATCCGCCAACACCATGGCAAGCGTATACGGTTCCTCTCCCGTGGAACAGCCCGCACTCCAGACGCGCAACTCTCGACTGCCGCGCAAACGCGCATGCAAACCGGGAAGCAGCGTATCCCGCAACACATCAAAATGCTTTGATTCCCTGAAAAAATGCGTCGTATTGGTGGTTACCGCGTCATAAAGATGCGGCAGTTCGTCACGCTGTCCCGTTTCGCTGAACAAAAAATCCCGATAGGAGTCGAACCCGGGCAAGCCCAAAACACGCAACCGTTTGTTCAGCCTTGCTTCCAGCATGGTTTTCTTGCTGGAAGGCATTTTTATGCCCAGTTTGGAGGTGATAAACTCTGCAAAGACACGGAAGTCCTTGTCCGAAAGCGGTGCAGGGCGTCCCGGCAGAGGATTTGTGTTCCTGTTCATACTAAAGATCAGTCGGATTCCGCCACAACGCGCTTCATGAGTCCGGGGACATCCAAAATCAGCGCGATGCTGCCGTCACCCTTGATAGTGGCTCCAGAAATCCCGTCCACATCCTTATAGACCTTGCCCAGACTCTTGATTACGGTCTGGTGCTCACCGATAACTTTGTCCACCACGATACCGACCCGACGCCCTTCGAGTCCAACAATGACCACTTGTTCAATATCCGGTCGGGGTGCGTCGATTTCAAACCATTCGCGCAGTTGCACGTAGGGGACGATTTCGCCACGCAGATACAGAATGCGCCCGTCGCTGCCTTCTTCATCTTCGGCACGCAATTCCACACACTCTTCCACAACCGCCAGGGGAACGACAAAGTACTCCTCGCCAACCAAGACCTGCAACCCGTCAATAATAGCGAGCGTCAGCGGCAAACGAATCGTAATCTCGGTCCCTTTGCCACGTTCACTGTGGATGACGATCCGCCCCCGCAAAGCATCGATGGCTCGTTTGACTACGTCCATGCCCACGCCGCGCCCGGACACGCTGGTCACCTTTTGTGCGGTGGAAAAACCCGGTTCAAAAATAAGATTCAAGATTTCGGAATGACTCAAATCCGCATCCGCGCTCACCAGCCCACGTTCTAGAGCCTTTTCCCGGATTACTTCGGAGTCAATTCCCTTTCCATCGTCCTGAATTCGAATCAACACCTCACCGCCGGAATGTTCCGCCGCAAGATGAATCGTTGCCTTACTCGGCTTGCCCGCAGCCGTCCGCTCTTCCGGGGACTCCACTCCATGGTCGATGCTGTTGCGCAACAAATGCACCAACGGATCAGCCAGCCGCTCGATGACAGTTTTGTCCAGTTCTGTGTCGGCTCCTGCGGTAGTGAGCTGAATTTCCTTCCCCAGCTCACTGGACAAATCCCGAACCAACCTTCGGAACTTGCTGAATGAAGTACCGATAGGCAACATGCGTACGCTCAGGGCGCTGTCTCGCAATTCGTCCGAAAGACGTTCCAAGTCCTCGGCAAGACGCTTCAGAATGGCGTCGTCACGCTCCAGAGACAACTGGCTGATCTGCGCCTGAACAATAACAAGCTCTCCAACCAGATCTACAAGAGAATCCAACTTCTCCGCGGCAACACGAATACTTGACACGGCATCCTGTTGCCTGGCCGCTTCACCTGTGGCGGCTCCCTTTCCCTGCTGGGCCGGAGCACCAGTGGGCGTGGTTTTTCCGGCAGCGCGTTGCTGACCGCCGGTTTCCTTTTTGGCTTGGGGAACCTTGGGCGTGGAAGACTTCGGGGCAGGTGAGGGCTTGGCGGGTGCCGGGGGAGTCACCGGTTCCGATTCATTTATCCTCTCCGGGACAACAGCAGGCTTTTGTTCCAAAGGCGTACCTTGCGGCTTTGCAACGTCCTGAGCCGCAGGCTCAAGTGGAAGATCCGCAGCAGAGTCCTGCCCCTCGCCGTGGTCGTCCTCCAGCAACTCCCATCCGCCTTCGGCAACCTCCGGAGGAACCTCTCCTGAAGGTGGTTGGGCTGGGACGGATTCCGATTTTCTTGGGTCAACCGAAGTCACCTGCACATCCAGCGGTGCATCCGAAAAGAAAAAAACATCCTTGATCTCGTCCTCACCGGACGATGTCTCCAGATAAACATCCCAGGCCAGATAGACTTGGCCAACCTGATAGTCCCCAAGCAATGGAACAAGGGAGTCATCCGCTCGCACCTCGCACGGCCCGAGCTTGGCGAGTTCCTCTAAAAGAGGAACGATCTGAAACCCCTCTGCGGTCTGGCCCTGCTTCGGAGAAACACGAACATGCCACGACGCTGTTCCCGCACCGCCACCCTGCGGCACCACCACACTATCTGTCTTTGCGTTCCCCACATCCGACGAGCTTGCCAACGATCTGGACAGATCAGGAGAATCCGTTTCCTCAGAAACGACCTGTTCAACCTCTTCAGGCGGGGTACTCTCGGATTTGGACACGGCAGACGATTCTGACGCGTCTTCAACAGACTCGCCCGCGGATTCATCAGGAGCAGTGGCATCATGAACCGGCTCGGCAGGGACGTCGCCGGCAGCAATCTGCCGAAGCTGTTTCAAAAGAGCCTCGGCGCGTTCCGGATCCACCTCTTCGCCGCCGCCCTCGTCAAGCATGCGCTGGATATGGTCACGCACGGAAAATGCCTGGTCCAACAACGGCCGACTGATGGGCAGCTCCCCATTGCGGACCATGTCGAACACGGACTCCACTTCGTGAGTGAAACCGGCGATCGCCTCGAATCCAAACATGGATCCGGATCCCTTGATGGTATGCAAGGAACGAAACACCCGGTTCACAATATCCATGTCGTCCGGCTGCCCCTCCAGTTCAAGAAGGGTGGTCTCCAGCTCGGCCAGCAGCTCGTAGGCTTCCTCCCGGAAAATTTGTCTGTTGATGTCGTCGGTCAAAAGCCCCTCTCCCTACATGATTTCGCGCATTGCAAAGACGATCCCGGACGCACTAAAGAAATCGAATCTCCGCCCGAGCCGTATGGTCAGTCAACGGCGTGACCACCACGTCGATACGCTCCCCTTTAAACTCCGCGGCTCCCTGCAATATTCCCTCAAAATAGTCAAAAAATCCACGCTCCGAACGGTAATTCATGAACAATCGATCCCCCTTGTCCTCAAAGGTAAAGGAGGGCGGCTTTATGCCGGGCTGCGCCTTTGTCAATTGTTCGTGCAGCTCGTTCATTCGCAGGAGAAAACGCTTCAAGTCTTCATCCTTAAAGTAGCGGGGGTACATTTCATGGAATTTGCGCATAGTGTACCGCCCCAATTCCAGGAATACGTCACGAACATTTCCGCCGGTAGCCTCCGCCACGACTTCGGCCATTTGCCGAAAAACTTGGTCGGGATAAGTTCCAGTCGGCAAAAAAACCGGATCTCCAAGTTCCTTTTGCAATGCCGTGAAAACACGCTCCCCTTTTTTCTCGCGAGCAAAGTCCTGCATTAACTTGGGCAAAACACCCTTCATGTCATGTTCGGAAGCACGCAACCGGGGTCGCTCCGTGTCTTCCTCGGAAAAATTCAACGCAACGCCGAGCAACTCCTGGGAAAGCTGCGCCAAATCGCGGGTTGCAGAGGCAGTCTGCCCGGCTCCCTCGTCGGCCTCCGCCGCTACCTGGGCGATTCCCTCAATGCTGTGATTGATTTCTTCAGCAGCTGAGGACTGTTCTTCGGCCGCCGTGGCGATCTGCGCGGCCCGCTGGACCATGTCCTCAATACTGCCCATAATCATTTCAAGCGAACGTCCGGCCTGGTTCGCCATCTGCGTGCTCTCGACCACCTGTTCCCCAGTCTCATCCATGGAAGTCATGGCCAAGCGGGAACGCTCCTGGATGGTCTTGATGGCATTCTCGACCTCTTTAGTGGCGGTCATGGTCTTCTCCGCCAACTTTCGCACCTCATCCGCAACCACAGCAAACCCTCGTCCCGCATCACCGGCTCGGGCAGCTTCAATGGCCGCGTTCAGGGCCAGCAAGTTGGTCTGGTCGGCGATATCATTGATCACACTGATGATCCTGCCAATTTCCCCAGCCTGACTGTCCAGTTGATGAATCATGCCGGAAAGCTTTTCCGCAGACTGCGAGACCTCGTGAATCGCGTCCACAGCCTTTCCCACCATATCCACACCTTCACGGGCGGATTCGTTGGCTCCATCCGCAGCCGCGGACGTTGCTGAAGCGTTGCGGGCAACCTCAAGGACCGTGGCGGTCATTTCTTCCATGGCGGCGGCCACGGTATCGGTCTGCTCCTTCTGCCGCTGCGCACCGCGAGCCTGCTCGTCCGCAGAGGCGGAAAGCTCCTCGGAAGCGGAGGCAACCCGTTGGGCCAACAAACTGACTTCTTGGCCCACTTCAAGCATTTCCGCTTTCTGCGATTCCAATTCCTTTTGTTTCTCTATCAGGGAATGAAGATCGATGTAAGAGCAAACCACACCTTGCACCTCTCCATCCGCATCCACAATGGTGCTCGCATACTGCCGCAATGTTACTTCACGGCCATCCCACATATTGACAACACTCTGTTCATCCACGGCTTTTTTGGAACGCAATGCACGCCCGGCCACGGAAGTACCCTTTTTATTTTCGAACACCTGTCCGGGAGTAAACCCGAGCACCTGGGTGGCAGGCTTCTTTACCAATTCCATAACCGCATTGGTTGCGGCAAGGATTTTCCCTTCCCTGCTCGTCACCAGCACGGGATTACGAAGAGATTTGAGAGCATTTCTGAAAAACCTGGAAGTGGCATGTTGCTCGGCAACTGCGGAGCCGAGCTGTTGCAGCAGCGGACTAAGCTCCCCGGCCGCGCTCGAATGCATCAAAACCTGGGCGTCGCCGGACTCTGCGAACTCTTCGGCAATGGCTTGCGCACGTCGGACAGTGAGGGAAATCAGTCGCGAGGCCAAGACGGTTCCCCCCAAGGCGAGTATGGCACCCACACCCGTAGCGTACAGAGGATTCGTCCCTGAAACCTGGGCAAAAAAAGCCGCTCCAACAAAAATGACGGTAAGAATCGTCCCAAAAATCAACGTCCGGTTGCCGGTTCCGATTACCAACGGCCTCTTTGCGCTCATGCTTCCTCCATTTCAACCCGCTTCATCGGCAACCGCCGTAAAAAACTCCATACGAGAAAGTAATATTATTATGTTGTTCCCTGCAACTTGGCAATATGGAACCACCCCATGTCATTGATATCCTGTTTCGCGCTCCAAGCGCTTACGCCGTCGTTCCCGGCGCAAACGCCGATACCGGCGAATTCCGTAGAGGGAAAAAAAATACGTTATGGTTCCGGCCAAAACACCGAAAATCAATCCGCCGGTAAGGATAACCAAAAAGGCGTCCCATCCCGTGGCAATGAGTTCCTTCATGGCCAGCCTGTTCGGATCAAAGGTCACACCTTCGAACGGCAGGATCAAGTCGCCCACCACGAACAAAAAAGAGTAGAAAGGCACCATGGTGAAAACGTTGGAGTAGCATGTGGCCAACCAAGCCGAAAGCTTGTTCGTGCGAAAGACAAACGCCAGAGCCACTATGGTAAATGTCTGAAAGGGGATAATGGGCATGGCACCCACAAAAACCCCAAGCGCGAGGCCAAGCGCGATATTGCGGGCCGAGGCGTTCTGGCGAATGATCCGAAGATACCAATAGCGGGTCAAACGCTTTATCCGCACCCACCAATGGCGGCGCTCCAAAGAGGTTTTGCGTCTTTTCATAGGATATCCCGCTACGCAAGAATATCGAACCGGGCAAAGGTCATCACAAAGGCGGCCCGGCCCTGAGTAGCGGAGCGCAATTCGGTGGAAAACCCGAACAACCCGGCAAGTGAAGAAAGCGCTTGGACCGTCTTGACCTCGCCTCGGTCGAGCATGTTCTCGATCTTGGCTCCCTTACTGCCCAAAAGCCCGATGACATCGCCCACATGTTCCTCAGGAACCGTGATCTCCAACCACATGATGGGTTCCAGCAACTGCGGTCCTGCGGCCGTCAGCGCTTGTTTCAAGGCGTGAGCAGCCGCCATGCGGTAGCCAGCGGGAGAGGACTCCCCATCACGGCGTTGCAGCTCCAAAACACGTACACGAACGTCCTGCACCGGGTAGCCCTTGAGTACACCGCTCTGCAGACCATCGTTGATCCCTTCGGCAGCTGCATCAATCCAACCCGTGGGCCAGGAAGAGGTATCCACCTCAAACACAACGTCATTCCCTTTGTTGCGCTCCCGAGGCTCCACGCTCAGCCGCATGCCCCCAAAGTGCATAACCTCGCCCAGTTCGCGATGAAAAATTCCTTCTGCCTCACCCTTGGCAGACACCGTTTCCTGGTACACCACCTGCGGCTTGCCCGTTCGCGGCTCCAAATTATATTCCCGGCGCAGACGCTCACGAATAATTTCGAGATGCAACTCACCCATGCCGGAAACGATGACCTGCCCTGTATCCTCGTCGTTGGTCACGCTCAGTGTCGGATCTTCCAGCAAAAACTTTTCGAGCACTTCCTCAAGCTTATCTCCCTCTTCGGAGTTCCTCGGCTCAATGGCCAGGGAGATAACCGGCTTGTATCCGGCAATCTGTTCGAGAACCAACGGGGTCTCCCGGCGAGCCAGAGTGTCACCGGTACGGGCAAAACGCATTCCAGCGGCAGCAACGATCTCACCTGCCACGGCCTCATCAATCTTTTCCTTGCGGCCCGCGTGCAGCCGGAACAGCCTGGCCACTCGTTCGTCCTTGTCCTCCGTAACGTTGTACACTGTATCGCCAGCCTTGATCCGTCCGGAATAAAGCCGCATCAGAGCCAGCTTGCGCCCAGACTCCATGCTCACCTTGAACACCAAGGCGGAAAGTGGTTCCGAAGGGTGCGGAGGAAAAGAAAGTCGTTCTCCCCCCTGCGGGGGGATACCAGATGCAGGAGGAACCTCGGCCGGACTGGGCAGGTAATAACAAATCGCATCCAACACCGGCTGAACGCCGATATTTTTCAAGGCAGACCCGCAAAGCACCGGAACAAGCTTGCCCGCAAGCGTGGCTCGTCGCACGGCACGCCGGAGCGCCTCCACATCAAAAGCCTCTCCGCCGAGATAGATGTCGCAAAACTCGTCATCCTCTTCAGCCAGAGTCTCCAGCAACTGTTCCCGCCAAGGAGCAATCCGTTCGACCTCCTCGTCAGAAAGGGGAACACGCTGATACTCAAGAACCTTGCCGCCCACATCAAATTCCAGACGCTCCAAGGTCACCAAATCAAACACGCCCCGGTGCTCCTGTCCTTCTCCGTCAGGACACTGCAACGGCAACGGATTGGCCCGCAAGCGACGACGCATGGAATCGAGCACAGCAGAAAAATCCGCACCGAGCCGATCCAACTTGTTCACAAAGGCAATCTTGGGAACGCCATACCGCTCGGATTGACGCCAAACGGTTTCAGACTGCGGCTCCACGCCGCTCACCCCGCAAAAAACTCCAACCGCGCCGTCAAGAACGCGCAAACTCCGTTCCACTTCAATGGTAAAGTCCACATGTCCCGGAGTGTCGATGATATTGATCAGGCAATCCTGCCAGGGCGTGGTCGTAAGAGCCGAAGTAATGGTGATGCCCCGCTCCTGCTCCTCGGGCATATAGTCCATGGTGGCCGTACCCTCATGCACCTCACCCATCCGGTGAATTTTACCGGAATAATACAGCATACGCTCCGTGAGCGTAGTCTTTCCAGCGTCAATGTGGGCCATTACGCCGATATTGCGCAATTTATCGAGATATTTTGCTGCTTTTCCACTACTCTTGGTCTTGCTCATAACTCCTCCGTTTGCCTGACGATTGGGGAATACCACGCAGTGGAACGAACCCGGAACCATTCAGCTCCCAGATCCGGCCAAACGTGACATGCCTCATGCCCGGGACCGAACACGCAGCAATAGGAACCAAATATTTTTTCCGCCCAACAGTCCGGTGCAAAACAGATGATGTTTTCCCCTGTGGGCAAATCCGAAATGTCATTTCCAACCCGACGAAATCCGGAAGGCAAAGATTCCGGACAGTTCCCGGCAACAAGAAAGGAAGAATAAGGACGGGCAAAGGCCAACATATCCAGATCCACATCCGATCCGGCACCCTCCAGATAAACCGCGATCTCGCCTTCCGCCGGAGCACGCCAGAATCGACACCCACCGTAGGACAACGGCCCCGGGGTTCCCCACATTCCAGTCTCGCCAAGCGCCATTACCAGCCGGGGATGTTCATCCCGTTCCCACTCCTGAACCAACGCCAAGACACGATCGGGAGATAATTCCACAACCAGCTCCTGGCCCATAAGTTCCAGCGCCGTCAACAACCCGTCGGGAATAGCTTGTGTCTGTTCAACAGCATACGCAACCACCACCGTCCCGATCCCGGCGTTCAAGACAGGCATCAACGCGGCGATCAGGGCGGCAGGGGATGTGGACCGATCCAATACAACTAAGGCATCGGAAACAGGATGCTCTCGCTCAGACACGACAAAACCGGCCTGCAGTACGCTTGTGGACTGCGTGGACCGGGAAGCAATAGCCCGGCACAGCACATCTTGCCGAGCCATGGCCGTTTTCAATCGGGAGCGGCATTGAGGTGATACAGCGGCATAGGCCTCGGCAAACCGCTGGTCCTCTAGACGGGCATCCAACACCCAGGAAGAAATCATCATGACACCATCCCTGCAAAAAAGCGGTCCGAAGACCGCCTGATACGAGTTACAACCAATCTCTGATGAACTTGTACCAACTTTCCTGCAATCGCATCCGTTCTTCTTCCGAGAGCGTTTTTTGATGCTCGTAATAGGAATATTCAGCCCGTCTGCGGGCATATTCGTGAATTTCCGGAAGGTCGGGGTAGTTCTCGACCACGTATTTGTAACGACTCCAGGCCGGACCGTACTTTTCCGTACGCCAATAAAAATCGGCCACAAACAATTCATGCTCCGCAAGAATGCGGCGGCTCTTGTGAATGTACTGTTTGGCCTGCACGGCAAAATCCGTATCCGGATACCCGTCCACCACCCGCTGGAAATACTCGATTCCCTCACGGATGTTGTCCTGACGCCGGTCAATGGATTCAAACTGCTTAAAATTCGACATCCCCACCTGGAAAAGCACGTAGGGTGTGTCTTCATGCATGGGGTGCAGCGCCTCGAATTCCTTATAGGCGTCCGCGGCCAAAATGTACTGCTCATTCAGGAAGTAGGCATCACCCAGCCCGACTTCGGCCTTGGGTGTAAAGGGACTGAAGGGATAGTTGTCCTTCAGCTTCATAAAATATTCCGCAGCGTCCCCATAGTCGCCATCATTCATGGCGTACACGCCTGCCTCGTATAATTCCTGAGCCGTATCCTCTGGGGGGGGCAGGAAATAGTAATCGATCAGGCTACAGCCGGAAAGCAGGGTCAACAAGGCGACCAGCAGAAAAAAACGCGGACGGATCTCAGGCATCGAGTTGTTCCAAATAAGCAAAGGCGGAGTTGGCAGCGGTGGCTCCGTCGCCCACGGCGGTGGCCACTTGGCGACAATGTTTGGAGCGAACATCACCAGCGGCAAAAACACCGGGAATATTGGTGCGCATCTCCGTATCGGTGAGTACGCCATTGGCGTCCATGTCCAGACTTTCGGGAATGAACCCTACGTTGGGTTCAAATCCAACAAAGACAAAGACACCGTCCACATCTAGAACCGAGCGTTCTCCCGTGGTTCGATTTTCCACGGAAACACCGGTCACTTCACCGTCCCCCAGGATTTCATTCACAACGGAACTTCTGACCACCTCAATGGCCTCATGCGTGAAACATTTGTCCTGGTAACACTTCAAGCCCCTGAAATCGTCCCGTCGATGGATGAGATAAAGCTTCTTCACCAACTTGGCCAAATACAGCGACTCCTCCAAAGCTGAGTTCCCGCCACCTACCACGGCAACGACACGATCCCGGTAAAAATTCCCGTCACATAGCGCGCAATAGGAAACACCACGGCCAAGCAAGCGTTGCTCCCCGGGAACACCAAGCTTGCGATATCTGGCTCCTGTGCAGAGAATCAGGCTTTTGGCCCGGATCCATTCATCCCCCACGAGCAGCTCATGTCCGGCCTTTCCCGTGGAATCCAGACGCAATTCGCGCACTTCATCCATCATTCTCTCAGGATGGTAGGCGTCAAGCTGAGCGGCAAATGCATCAACCAGCTCATAGCCCTTCACAGCCTTGGGAAAGCCGGGGTAGTTTTCAATTTCCTCGGTGAGCAAGACCTGCCCGCCAGGAGAAAGTTGTTCCACCATCAGCGTGCTGACGCCGGAACGCATAAGATAAAGGGCGGCCGTCATTCCGGCGGGACCGCCCCCAATAACGACAGAGTCGTATGATTTCATTGGACTACAAGGCCTTTTTGCTGATCATTTCCTTAATGCTGCTTTTGGACACCGCTCCGGTGGTCTGATCCAGCACCTCGCCGCCCTTGAAAAGAATCAAGGTGGGGATAGCGCGGATTCCAAACTTGCTCGGAGACGCGGAGTTTTCGTCAACATTCATTTTGCAGATCTTGATCTGGCCTTCGTACTCGGTAGCCAGCTCGTCAATGACCGGCCCCATAGCCCGGCAAGGGCCGCACCAAGGTGCCCAGAAGTCGACCAGCACCGGAATATCGCTTTGCAGCACTTCCTGATCAAAATTGCCGTCCGTCACCTGGAACGCCATATCAATCTCCTTTGTTTTCGGATGAACTTCGTCATTACCCTGATTGAACCCAAAGCAAACAGCGTGGCTCAATCGTTCTTGTCAATCTTTTAAACTAGTGCCGCCCCAGAAAACTGTCAAGAAGCATCGGCGTGAACAGCCTACGGAAACTCGAATTACGCAGGCGCGGAAAGCCAGTCCAGGGGAACCTTCCTGCCGCGCGGCACAGCTTCCAGATCCAGCCCGTGAAACCGACCGGCCTTGGCCAAACGCTCCCCGGCACAGGCAACCATGGCGGCATTATCCGTACACAGGTCGAGGGACGGTAAAACGAGTTCCACACCACGCCGGTGAGCCAAGTCGCCCATTACACGCCGAAGCATGGAATTGGCCGCCACTCCGCCTGCCACAATAAGAGCACGGGCATCCGGCACACGACGCAAAGCACGTTCTGTCTTAATCCGTAAGGTTTCGGCAATGCTCCAATTAAACGAAGCGCAAACGACTGCCAATTCCTTGCGGACATCCGAAGAAATATCCTCCAGTCCGCCAAGACATGGCAATGCCAAGTGCGGATGGGCGTTTACATGGTTGACCATGGCCGTCTTGAGTCCGCTAAAGCTGAAATCAAGATTGTCGTTATCAATGTAGGCTCGGGGAAACATGGCAATGTCGGCTTCGCCCTCACGGCCAAGCTCGTCCAGGAGCTTGCCCCCGGGATACGGAAAATTCATCCGTTTTGCCGCTTTGTCGAAGGCTTCCCCAGCGGCGTCGTCCAGTGTACGCCCCAGCAGTCGAAAATCGTCGTCGCCCCGTACTGCGTAGGTTTGCGTATGCCCCCCCGAGACCAAAAGCCCCAAAGCGGGAAACGGAACATCGCGCTCCAACCCTGCGGCCAGCAGGTGCGCATGCAGATGATTCACTCCCACCAAGGGCACACCCAGGGACAACGCCAACCCTTTGGCGAACGAGAGGCCGATCAAAAGCGCTCCCAGCAACCCCGGTCCCCTCGACACGGCCACGCAGGAAATTTCCTCTGCGGCAATCCCGGTATCCCGGAGCAATGCGCGATACAATCCGGGCAATACACGCAGATGCTCTCGAGATGCGATTTCCGGAACCACGCCACCGAACAAGGCATGGACATCCACCTGGGACGCCAGCCGTTGGCCCAGCAACCGGCCGTCACGCACCAACGCAACAGCGGTTTCATCACATGAGGATTCAATTCCAAGACAAAGCATGACAGATGTCCGTTCAGGACTGGGCGTACACGTCCAAAATCTTCTGAACGTCGTTGCGGGAGCCGATGAACAATGGCACCCGTTGATGCAAATGATCCGGCTCAATGTCCAGAATACGTCGTCGGCCATCCACGGCCAGCCCGCCGGCCTGTTCCGCGATCATAGCCATGGGGCTGGCTTCGCACATCAGTCGGAGCTTTCCCCGCGGCTTGGCCGGATCCCGATGGTCGGCGGGATACATGAATACTCCGCCATAAATCAAATTTCGATGGAAATCCGCCACCAAAGATCCTATGTACCGTAGACTGAACGGCCGCTTGATGGCGTTGTCCGTCCCCTTGAAATACCGAAGGACTTCCTTCGTCGGTTCGTCCCAGTACATCTGATATCCTTCATTCACGGAATAAATCTTGCCCTGTTCCGGAATGCGGATATTCGGATGTGAAAGTAAAAACTCTCCCACGCCCGGATCCAGGGTAAACCCGTGAACCCCCTCTCCCGTGGTGAGCACCAGCATGGTAGAGGATCCGTACATGATATACCCGGCCGCGACCTGCTCGTCCCCCTTCTGCAACACATCACTATGCATGACTTCGGTGTCAGCGGGACTTCGACGCCGGAAAATGGAAAAGATAGTCCCAATATTGACATTCACATCAATGTTGGACGAACCGTCCAAAGGATCGAAAATAAGAATATACTCGCCCGTTGGGTAGCCTCGGGGGATGTTGATGATGTCGGCATTTTCTTCCGAAGCCATGGCACAAAGCACCCCGGCTTTGGAAAGTCGATGGATCAAGATGCTGTTGGCATACTCATCCAGCTTCTTGACCTTTTCGCCCTGTACGTTGACATCGCCCGTAAAGCCCAGCACGTCCACAAGCCCGGCCTTGTTCACCTCGCGGGAGATGATCTTTGCGGACATGATCAACTCGTTCAGCAACAATGTGAAACGGCCCGTAGCCTTGACCTGGGACTGACTGTACAACAGGTGTTCCGTAACGGTGATCTGTTGCGGCACTTCAGCCTCCAAAAAAGTTATGATTCATTCAAACGACCCGATACCTTAGCGCATTCTGCCGGGAAGTCCAACCTCAGAAAGGCAGCCATCCGCTGTCCCGGGCTTCGGCATCCGAACACGGCGTTGCGTAGACATAGGGATCACTCCCCACATAGCGGACCAGCCATGTATAGCATTGCCCATCAGCATCCACGGTGCCGAGAACGTCGTCCTCCAGGATTTCATCCCAGGGTAATGCCTCCAGGGGAGCCAATTCCCGGTCACGATTCATGCTCCAGGCGGCTCCGCCCGGTTGCAGCATGACCAACTCCTCGGGTTTGGGACAAAAATCAAGCAGTGTACGCGGATCCACACTGACCAATATCAGGCCCGCAAAATCGGCATCCTTGAAAAACGGTGTACCGATGTACAGCTCCGGTCCCAATTCTGGATAGTCCACGACGGTTTGAAGAAAGGTTTCCCGCCAGTTGGCTTCATAAACCAACGGCTCGGTAATGCGCTTCAACGGGGCGTCCGGAAGACGGTCGAGCATCCACCCCTCTTCATTCACCACGATCAGGCTATGAATCCATGGATAGCGAAGAAACAGCAGGTCGATCCACTTTTCATCAGGGTAGGAATCCCGGTCCGACACATAGCGGATCAAGGATTTGAGCGGACCGTCCACCGGCGTCATCAGCCGGGCAAGTTTTTCCTGATTAGGATTTTCGAATTCATAGGCATTGAAATCGACCTCCGGGTCAGGGTTCACGAATTCCCCCACCCCCTGGGCCATCTCTTTGGTGCCTTCCCAACTGTCCTGCAACGTAGAGCAGGCGGATACAAGCATCACCGCAAGCAATACTGCGAAAAGATATCTCAGGCTCAATTCCAACCGCCTCGACAAGAGTTGACGAACCCGCCAGGAAGATTCTTTTGGCAAGGACTCAACTCCCGATATGCTCCATCGTGAAAACGACAGGCATCTCGGGGGAAACTGGTTCTCCAATGCTCAAAAAAATATTTTCCGGCACGTCCGGTATAGTTCAAATCACGACAAAAAAAAGATCGTACAACAAGGCACCAGGAACCATCCGCAGACAATCACTGTCCCGCGTCATCATGCCGCACCCTGGCCTCAAACCTGGCTGCAAGCGTTTCCAAGGCACCGATCAAACGATTCTTGGCATGCTGACTGAAAACGTCCTCTTCAACAGCGTCTTCCGCCGGCGGAGCGGTTTGCTGGTGCGTCAACTCCGCCTCCATCGCCTGCACGCGACGCATCAACAATTCACGCTCGTCCCCCTCGGCGCGACCCAACAAATCTTGAAAAATGTCCAAAGCGCCCTGGTAGTCACCCTGAGCAGCCAGCAAATCCGCCATTGTTCTGGTCCGAAGGCCGCCAGCCGCTGGAACGCTCCGTTGCAGTCCTTCTTCTTCAAAAGACGGAAACATGGAATCCGAAGAGGATTCGCCTGGAGTGGACGCCTTCGGCTCCGCCTGCGGCTTGGATTGAGGCAACGGCCCGACAAGACGCTCGGAAAGCGAGTTAACGCCTTCCAGCATGATGTCGGTCCAATGAACCGGACGTCCCTGTAGCCAGGAAGCAACCAACATGAGAAACACACCGAAGTCCCGTTTTTCGTCGGACTGCCCCTGGGCCCATATCTTCCAAAACGCGGGATAGGCGCTCAGCGCGTCCACTATACGGGAGGCGTGTTCCAAAGCCTCCTCGGTTCGCTCCAGATCGGAGAGCACCTGAACCAACAAAATCCGGGCTTCCAGGTATTCCGGATGCCGCTCCAACCCTGTTGTCAATGTAACGACAGCGTTTTCCCGGTCTCCGACCTGCACAAAAAGCTTCGCCAGTGGGAAAAACACCCGCGAACCGGGTTCAAGACTGAGAACCTCTTGGAACCACTCAATTTTTTGCTGCATCCAGACCGTCTCCAGGCTTGGTTTCACTCTCCGGGAACACATAAAGAATTTCGGAATCGCGAACATAGTTCATTCGCTCCCGAATCATACGTTCCTGGTAATCCGCATCGGATTCAAGCCGCAGGATATCACGACTCAAATCCCGGCTATGGGTCTCCAGGTTCTGCACTTCGGAACGGAGAAGCTGGTAGCGGCTCTTCAGATCCCAATACGATACAACGCCCCGTTCTCCCCATATCAAACCGAGGAGAAGATAGGCGTTCAGCAGCACAAGCAATCCCACAATGACCCGACGTCCAAACATGCCACCTCACTGGAGACGATCCGAGTCGGGGCGGTTCTCCATGCGTTGCGAAAAGGGCAACCGAAGCTCCCCGAGAAAACGGGCTGTCGCCCGTTCGATCCGCTCCACCTCTTCTTCGGAAAGGTTCAAATGCTCGACTTTTTCTAGAAAGCTTTTCAAGAAATCAAATTCGTCCAGCAGGTTCCCGCCGAGATCAAGCTTCCGCAGCTCGGGCTCCAGCTCAAGAATGGTCTTCAGGCAGTTGGTGATGCGGACTACGCGGTTCACGGCAAGGCCTCCTGCGTGAGCTTCTCTCCGAATCAGACGCTTTCGTCTTCCTTTCCCTGATCATGTAACAGGTTTACATAGAAGTTGTACAGGTAGTTCCCGCCGGAAAAGACTGTGAGCACCAATGCCGCGTACAGCAAGAATGTTCCGATGGACGGAAGGTCCAAGCCCAATAGTTCCCGACCAAAAATCAGAGGAACCAACGCCACGATTTGCAACACGGTTTTGAGCTTGCCGAAATTGTCTGCGGCAACAACCAATCCCCGCTCCGCAGCGATGGCACGCATCCCGGTGACCGCCAATTCGCGGCCGAGGATCAAGATCACCACCCAGGCCGGTGCCCGCCCCTGGTGTACGAGCATAACCAGCACGGAACAAATCAGCAGCTTGTCCGCCAGGGGATCCAAAAACTTTCCCATGCTTGTAACCTGACTGCGGCGCCTGGCCAGCATACCGTCCAGCATGTCCGTGATGCATGCCGCCACAAAAACAAGAGTGGCAAGCCATGCCGTAAATGCTCCCGGAAAGTACATCAGAAGGATGATCAGCGGGACAGCCCCCACTCGGGCCAATGTCAGCGAATTAGGCAAATTGAACATCCGCGAGGCTCCTTAGGTACGCGCCGTTTTCCACCCACTGGGGGAACTCGTGGTTCCCGGCATCCGCAGCAGGACATGAATAACCCGAACCGCGCCGGATCATGCATTGATCCAACGACATGGTGCAACAAACCAGCTCCCAAGGGGAACGTCCCTGCGGGCTGTACCGGAGAAATGGCCCATTGCATGCCGCGGCTTCAAGGGCGAATCCACCCTCGAAGCACTGCAGCATGAGCGGTCTCCTCACAGGCTATGGCAAAACAGTGGCCCACAGCAACACTTCAAAACGGTCCGTTTGCGCAACGTCCACGCATTACCCTGAATCGTTTTCGCATGCTGCGGCGCACCATCTTTTAACCAACCTGCTCTTTTATCGTCTCAGGCGACATCTAACCGTGCACCGAACTGGCGGCCTCCAGACTCTTGAACGCAGCTTCGGCAACGCGGTCCCCCACGTCCATCAAAGCGCTCTTTGCCGGAGAATCCTCGTCAAGCAAGACCACGGGGGTTCCGATGTCCCCCGCCACGACAGTAGCGGGATCCAGGGGAACGGCCCCGAGGAAGTCCAGTCCGTACTTTTCGGCCAACGCCTTGCCACCGCCGCTTTTGAACAGATCAATCCGTTCACGACAGTGCGGACAAATCAAGCCACTCATATTTTCCACAACACCAAGGATGTTGGCGTTGGCATACTGTAAAAAGTTGATGGACTTACGCACATCGGCTAACGAGACTTCCTGCGGCGTGGTCACCACCACACAGAGCGCCTCCGGGATGGTCTTAAGCACGGTCATGGGTTCGTCACCCGTACCCGGGGGCGAGTCCACCACCAAAAAATCCAAATCCCCCCACTGCACGTCGGAGACGAACTGCCGAATGGCCGACGTTTTCATGGGACCACGCCAGAGCACGGCCTGGTCTGGATCTTTAAGCAAGGATTCCATGGAAACCACATGCAGATTCTCAGAATATTCCTTGGGCTTGATCAGCGACCCGCGGTCCACGTCCAGCAGCCCCTTGAGGCCCAACAGAGTGGGAACACTGGGACCATGGATGTCCACATCCAGCAGCCCGACCTTGAACCCTTTGCTGGCCAGTGCCGCAGCCAGGTTCACGGACACGGAACTTTTCCCGACCCCGCCCTTGCCGGACATAATGAACAATTTATACTTGATTTTCGCCAGGGTGGAAGAAATCAACCCGTCCTGGAGCTGTTGTTTGGCACTGGGACCATCAGCTCCGGAGGACGGACAGCTCCCTCCGGTGGACGAACATGAACTCATATGCTTCTCCTTGCTCCGCCCTATAAGCGGATTGCTATCCTGATACGTTTCTCTGAGGCGCTACCAGCCGTGACGTCCCACGAGATCCACAAAACGGACCTCGCCCAGGTCGCTACGGTGCGCCTCGCCATTGATCTTTTCCACGAGTACGAGGGTTTGGCGTCCTCGATCCGTTCCCACGGGAATAACCAGACGGCCACCTTCCGCTAATTGGCCCACTAAAGGCTCCGGCACCTCCGGCCCTCCAGCAGTCACTAATATCCTGTCAAAAGGAGCCTCCTCAGGCCAGCCCATGGTGCCGTCGTCAAGCTTGCAGCGCACACTGAACAGCCGCATATCCAGGAAACGCTGGCGAGCCGCAAAAAACAACGACTTAATGCGTTCCACAGTATAAACATCGGCCCCCATATGGGCAAGGACGGTAGTTTGATATCCCGAACCGGTGCCAATTTCCAGCACCTTCATATCCGGTTGCACGGCGAGGGTCTGGGTCATCACCCCCACCACGTAAGGCTGAGAAATCGTCTGACGCTCACCAATCGGCAGGGGACAGTCGGAATACGCCTTGGACGCCAACGCTTCCTCGACAAAGACATGCCGGGGAATCTCGCGCATGGCCGAGAGCACCGCGGGGTCATCAACTCCCCGGGCCTCCAGTTGGTCACGCACCATGCGTTCCCGAATTCGTTTCGGATCTACGCGCATTCCGCCCTCCAACAACGCTGTCGCCTATCCAGGCGGATGCATGACCAGATTTTACCCGGCAAGTCAACCAACACACCGGAGCAATGTAAAATGGCATTGACAAAATCGGTATTTTATGAAATTGTTTTATTCAATAATTACAGTAAGGTTAAAGGTGGTATTCCTATGAAGGTCAAGGATTTGATGTCCTCCCCGGTTTTTTCCCTCCGGCAGACGGATACGCTCTACAGCGCCCGGGAGCTTATGCAGATGCAACGCATCAGGCATATCCCCATCGTCACTTCCGACAATCTCTTCATCGGACTAATCACGCATCGCGACCTTCTTTCCGCAACCATTTCGCATCTCGCCGAGGTAGACCCGGAAACCCAACGGGAAATCGACTCCGGCATTCCCATCCAGGAAATCATGCGCACGGACCTTCAGTCCATTTCACCGGAAGCAGGACTGGAAGAAGCCGCCAAAGTACTGCTCAATCACAAATACGGCTGCCTGCCGGTTGTGGACAACCAACGCCTTGTGGGCATCCTTACCGAAGCCGATTTTCTGAAACTCACCATTCAGTTGCTTGAGGCTATTGACAGCGCCGACTGATCCCGCCAACCTATCGCTACAGCGTCTTTCCCCCAATCCCCTAAATTCGTGGGACGGGGCATTTTTTCGTTACGGCATCGTCAATTCAGTCTTTCCTATACGGAGCAAACATGAACACCCTGCATCGCAAACCCGCCCGTAAGGGTGGACGGATTTTTATTCTACTCCTCCTAGCCGCCCTGCTGTGCGTTGCGGGCTGGTATGTCCTTCGCGACACCACGCCCCCCAGCCTGACCATCACTCCGGAACAAGGATTCCTGAATGCGGATTCTCAAATCGTCATTACCGCGCTGGATGAGGGCGTCGGCCTGAAGCGCCTGAATATTCGGATATCCCAGGACGGCAGAGACCGTGTGAGCGTGGACAAGACGTTTGGATCCACCACGCACAAACACGAAGAAATCATCCCGCTCAACGGACAACCGCTCTCCGAAGGACCGATTGAAATTTCGGTTCGCGCCGATGACGGAGGATTATTCCTGTTCTCTCACTCCCGCAAGGCCGAAGTCACCCTCACGCTGGACACAAAGGCGCCACGCATTGAGCTGCACAGTACTCGACACAACATCAGCCAGGGAGGCAGCGGACTGGTGGCCTTCGGTGTGGACGAAGACTTGCGCGAATGCGCCTTGCACATCGGAGATCATGAATTTCCAGCCTATCGCCAGGAGGACGGCTCCTACCTTTGCCTGTTCGGAATGCCCTGGGACATGGGACCGGACGATTTCAACCCCATTCTGCGAGCAGTGGATCTTGCCGGTAATATCTCGGAACGCAATCTGCCGCACCACGCCAATGCACGCCGGTTCCGCTCGGACCGGCTCAACCTGCCCAAAAGCTTCCTTGTCAGAAAAGGTGCCTTATTCCAGCGCATGTTCCCGGACGACCCGGAAACCGACCCCCTGGGGCGCTACATTAAAATCAACAACGAGCTTCGCCGGCAAAACCGCGCTCAACTCTTGGAAATCGGGATGAATACCTCCCCGGAGCCTCTCTGGGAAGGCGTTTTTACGCGCTCCCCTGGGGCTACCACCGCGAAATTCGGGGATAATCGCGACTACTATTTTGAAGGTGTGGCCGTAGACAATCAGACGCACTTGGGCGTGGACCTGGCCAACCATCAAAACAGCCCCATCGAAGCCGCGAACAATGGCACTGTCGTCTTTGCTGATTTTCTGGGCATCTATGGGAAATGCGTCATCGTGGACCATGGGTTGGGGCTACAGAGCCTGTACGCCCATTTGAGCCGCATGGATGTGGCCAAAGGCGACGCCGTAAAAAAAGGACAAGTGGTCGGACTTTCCGGGGTAACGGGGCTGGCCGGGGGCGATCACCTGCACTTCGGCATCATTGTCTCCGGGCTGCCCGTACAACCTCGTGAGTGGTGGGATCCTTCCTGGATCCGCAACAACATCACCCCACGCCTGGAAAAATAATAGAAACGAATCCCTGCTCCGCTTCCACTGGCGACGGAACAACCTGTTCCGTCGCCTTTTTTCATACCATTCTGCTTTCCACAGGCATAATTATTGCTTTCCGTTATCGAAGGAACTTTTTTCCGGAGGAACGGTATGGACACAATCTCCGCCCCAGGCCTACCGGCCATAACCAAAAGCAAAAACGTTGAAAGCTCCTCATTTCCCGGCATGCGTCGCCAACTGAGCAAGGAAGAAGAGCAGGAACTGGAGCAGCTTCGGGAAATGCTCATGGACCTGTTGACCGAGGCAGTGGACAACCCCAACGGTCAACAACGGTCACGCATTCGCGAAATCGAAAACAGAATTGCCGAACTGACCGGTGAAAAGCCCAAGACAAACCTGGCTGCCTACACCAAAAAACTCCCAGGCCAGGAGGATGACCAGGAAGAGCAACAAAACCCTTTGCTCGGCAACAGCGCTTTTTTGGATAATGAGAAGATCCGCCGGCTCACATTGCCGCATATGCCCATTCCCGACGGACCGGGAACCCTTGCCACGCCGCTCTCCAATGCCACGGCCGCGTATCTTGCAGCCGCACAGGATGTCCCCAAGCAATCGCCTGGAATGCCATCCGCAGCCACACCGACGCTTCAGCACCCTGTACGCCAATCAAGCGACAATCTTTTCCCGCAATCCAATCTGCATATTGATCGGCGCATCTGAAAAAAACATATTACCCCTCTTCCACCAGCAAAAAAAAGGCGACCCGGAACAACCGGATCGCCTTTGGCATTTCAAATACAATGACAGCGTCAGTGCGGACGCTCCAACTGCGGCTCCTTGAGCAGCAAATTGGCGATGGGTTCCGCTGACTTGCCCCGCCCACAGAAAATCGCATCCGCACTCTCACAGACCAGAGCCTGCTCAAGCACCTCGTCCATATTCTCCATGGGCAGAATGGTCAGATCGTCCTTGATCTCCTGAGGCACGTCACGAAGATCCTTCTCGTTATCCTTGGGGATCAACACGGTCTTGATCCGTCCCCTATGTGCAGCCAGCAATTTTTCGCGAAGGCCGCCGATAGGCAACACGCTTCCACGGAGGGTGATTTCCCCTGTCATGGCCAAATCGTGACGCACAGGGATGTTCAACAGCGCCGAGACAACGGACGTGGCCAGAGTAATACCGGCGGACGGGCCATCCTTGGGAGTCGCCCCCTCGGGAACGTGAACGTGAATATCCACATCCTGGTGGAAATCACGTTTCAAGCCAAATAAATCCGAACGGGAACGAATATAGGAAATAGCGGCCTTGGCCGATTCCTGCATGACGTCCCCCAGCTTGCCGGTAATGACCACCTTGCCCTTGCCGGGCATAAGTGCCGTCTCCACCATCAGCAGCTCGCCCCCCATCTGGGTCCATGCGAGTCCGGTTGAAACGCCCACGCCGGGAGCCTTTTCACGCTCTCCATGACGGAACCGAGGAATTCCCAAGAAATCCTCCAGACCGGATGCATTCAAAGCGACCTGCATCTGCTTGTCGTCCGCTTCAACGATGCGCATGGCCGTTTTGCGACAAATCGAAGCGATCTCCCGCTCAAGATTTCGCACACCGGCCTCTCTGGTGTAGGTTCGGATGACTTCCACCAACGCATCATCGGGAAGGTCCAGGTTTTCCATGGCCAACCCGTGTTGTTCCAGCTGCTTGGGCAACAGAAAACGCCGGCCGATTTCGCGTTTCTCGGTTTCCAGATATCCGGGCAAACGGATAATTTCCATGCGATCCTGCAACGGCAGCGGAATGGATTCCAGCGTATTGGCCGTGGTGATGAAGAACACCTTGGAAAGATCATAATCCAGATCCAGATAATGATCGTTGAACGTGGCGTTCTGCTCAGGGTCCAGCACCTCCAGCAATGCCGAAGAGGGATCCCCACGAAAGTCCGTGCTCATCTTATCCACTTCGTCCAGACAGAGCACAGGATTGTTGAAAGAGCAGCGGCGCAGAGACTGAATGATCTTGCCGGGAAGCGCCCCCACATACGTGCGTCGGTGGCCGCGGATTTCAGCCTCATCACGAACACCGCCAAGAGAAAGCCGGACGAACTCGCGCTCCGTAGCGCGGGCAATGGACCGGGCAATGGAGGTTTTACCGACACCGGGAGGCCCGACCAGGCAGAGGATCGGTCCCTTGAT
Organism: Paucidesulfovibrio gracilis DSM 16080; assembly: GCF_900167125.1. NCBI lineage: Bacteria > Pseudomonadati > Thermodesulfobacteriota > Desulfovibrionia > Desulfovibrionales > Desulfovibrionaceae > Paucidesulfovibrio > Paucidesulfovibrio gracilis. Next base: position 52,448 of record NZ_FUYC01000004.1, on the reverse strand, counting down.
GGTCTCCACAAGATTTTGCACGGCCAGATACTCAAGGATGCGCTCCTTGGGTTTCTCCAGGCCGAAATGATCCTCGTCCAGGATGGTTCGCGCCTTATCTATGGCCACGTTGGTTTGCTTGAGTTCGCCCCAGGGCAAATCCAGAACCCAATCGACATAGTTGCGCAAGACCGTATATTCCGCAGAACTGGGCTGCATGGTACGAAGTTTTTTCACTTCGCGCATGACCCGCTCGCGGTTCTCATCGCTCATTTTTTTCTTGCCGAGCCGCTCTTCCAGCTCTGCAGCTTCGGCAACGGGATCATCCTCTCGGCCCATCTCTTTGTTGATGGCCTTGATCTGCTCGTTCAGATAATAATCCCGCTGATTTTTTTCCATCTGGTCTTTGACGCGACCCTTGACCCGCTTTTCAATGGTGGCAATCTCCACCTCGCCCAGCAGCATTTCATAAGTGCGTTCCAGGCGTTCATGCGGAGGAAGCGTTTCCAACACTTCCTGCTTCTGGCGGAAATCCACACGCAGATGCGGCATGATGGAGTCGGCCAACTGACCTGGCTCATTTATGCCGGACATGGCGGAAACCGCTTCCGGAGCGACCTTGGAATTGGCCTCGCCAAAGCTATCCAGCCCCTCATGCACGGCCCGCACCAAGGCGTCGGCCTCGGATCCCTCAGCGGTCTGCTCGGGGATCCGTTCCACCCGGGCCATGGAATATTCGTCTTCCGGGGACACCACATTGGTTGTGGGATCCCATCGTCCGCGGTACAGCCCCTCGAAAAGCACCTTAATGGTACCGTCGGGAAGCCGCAGCATCTGAAGAATCTTACTCACCGTGCCGACCTCGTAGAGATCGCCCGGCTCGGGTTTTTCTTTTTCCGGTGCCCGCTGGGTCACCAGAAATATTTTTTTGTCAAAATTGGCCAGCGCACTTTCAATGGCCTTCACCGACGCCTCGCGCCCCACAAACAAGGGGACGATGGACCGGGGAAACATCACCACTTCGCGCAGGCTCATCATGGGCAGGGTAACGAAGTCGATGGGGGAATCCTTCGAGTCGAAACCGAATTTCGGCATGCGTTCCTCCGTAAATCATGAACCTTCGCGTCGGAAAATCCCAACGCGTCAGCCCTACAGGTAATGCCGGAACGCAGGATGTCAATCACCGGCGAACGGGCAACAGCCTTTACGCGCTTTTCACTTCCTGTTGATACAAAAGCAGGGGTTCCTTGCCTTCCTCAACAACGCCCCGGTTGATCACGCACTCCTTGACGCCCTCCTTGGACGGAAGCGAGTACATGATATCCATCATCACGCTTTCCAGGACGTTCCGCAGGCCACGCGCCCCGGTTTTCCGATCCACGGCGCGGACGGCAATGGCCTTGAGCGCGTTATCCGTAAACCGTAAATTCACGTTGTCCAGGCTGAACAGCTTTTGGTACTGCTTGGTGAGGGCGTTCCGCGGCTCCACCAGGATGCGAACCAGGTCGTCTTCGGTCAATTCCTCCAACGAAGTGATCACCGGAACTCGGCCGACAAATTCTGGAATCAGGCCGAACTTGACGAGATCGTTGGGTTCGGTTTTTGAGAACAGTTCGCTGTCCGTGGCGCTCACCTTCACATCCACCTTGGCGCCGAAGCCCATGGCCGAACCTTGCAGCCGCTGCTGGACGATACTCTCCAGACCAATAAACGCCCCGCCAAGAATGAACAGAATATTGGAAGTATCGAGCCGAATGAATTCCTGCTGCGGATGCTTCCGGCCACCCTTGGGAGGAATATTGGCCTCGGTACCCTCGATAATCTTCAAGAGTGCCTGCTGCACCCCCTCACCAGAAACGTCTCGGGTAATGGACGGGCTGTCACCTTTGCGGGAAATCTTATCAATTTCATCAACATAGATAATGCCGCGAGAAGCAGCTTCAATATCGTAATCCGCATTCTGAAGCAGCTGAACCAGGATATTTTCCACATCCTCGCCCACATATCCAGCTTCGGTGAGCGTTGTGGCGTCGGCAATGGCAAACGGCACCTTCAGCACCCGGGCCAGGGTCTGGGCCAAGAGCGTTTTGCCCGACCCCGTGGGACCGATGAGCAAAATGTTGGATTTGTCCAGTTCCACATCATCCTTGCCAGCCGTGGAAGCGTAGAACACCCGCTTGTAGTGGTTATGCACGGCCACGGACAGGATCTTCTTGGCCTGCTCCTGACCGATAACATACTGATCAAGCGAATCGCGAATCTCCATTGGAGAGAGTAGCCGCCCCTCTTCCATGCCGCCGTGCATGATTTCCTGGGCTATGATTTCATTGCACAGTCCCACGCACTCGTCGCAGATATAGACGCTTGGTCCGGCAATCAGCCTTTGGACCTCGTTTTGCGACTTGCTGCAAAAGGAACAGCGCAACTCGTCCGTACCTGTGTTTTTACTCATGAATGCTCCATGTGTTGTGTCGGGATGGCGCCCCCCACGTTTTACTTCGCCCGTCAAAAACGGGTCGGAGGGCGCGAGGGGCTTCAGGCGTCGCGCCGAATCAAGCGCATCTTCAAAAAAGCTTATTCGCTTTCTTTCAGCGTAGTTCCCCGAGACGCCATGATGCTGTCGATGATGCCATACTCTTTGGCCTCCTCAGCACCCATAAAATAATCACGCTCCGTGTCTAGAGCAATCTTGGAAAGATCCTGGCCGCTATGCTTGCTGAGAATCTGATTCAGGTCTTCACGCAAACGAAGAATTTCACGGGCCTGGATATCAATATCCGTGGCCTGCCCCTGAGCACCGCCCAGAGGCTGGTGGATCAAGATCCGGCTGTGAGGCAGGGCATAACGCATTCCCGCCTCGCCCGCACAAAGCAACAGGGCACCCATGCTTGCGGCCTGCCCCATGCAAAGGGTCGCCACAGGCGCGGAAATGTATTGCATGGTGTCGTAAATGGCCAACCCCGCGGTGACGGAGCCGCCCGGGGAGTTGATATACATATAAATCTCTTTTTCCGGGTCTTCCGACTCCAAGAAGAGCAACTGCGCACATATCAGGCTGGCCACATGATCGTCCACGGCGCTGCCGAGCAACACGATGCGGTCTTTGAGCAGTCGCGAATAAATATCGTAGGCACGCTCTGTGCGGCCGGTGGTCTCAATGACGATGGGTACGCTGGGCATAGCCTCTCCTTGCGGTATAGTAACGTATCGGCATCCGGACGTTGAAACATTACCCGCCGTCCACCCGGGGGCGAACGGCGGGTGCAACGCTCACGTCGACATGATGGGGCATTTTCCCCTGCGAAGCAAGCGCCTCGTTATTCTTTCTCGTCGGCGGCAGGCTTCTTGGCCGTCTTCTTGGCAGCGGGCTTCTTGGCAGGCTTTTTCGCAGCCTCATCGCCCTCGTCAGCCTTCTTCGTGGCCTTCTTGGCCGTCGTTTTTTTGGCCGGAGCCTTTTTCGCGGGCTTCTTCTCGCCTTCTCCGTCGTCATCCGCCTTTTTGGTCGTCTTTTTGGCAGCAGGCTTTTTAGCAGCGGCTTTTTTGGCCGGAGCCTTTTTCGCAGGCTTTTTCTCGCCTTCAGCTTCCTCGTCGCTCTTTTTCGCAGCCTTTTTGGCGGCAGGCTTTTTTGCGGGCTTTTTTTCTTCCGCTTCAGGCGCCTTTTCAGTCACCTTGGCGTTGTCGAAAATAAAATCCGTCGCCTTATCCGCCAGGAGGCGATCCCGCAGGGGAACAATCAGTCCCTGCTCTTCATAGTACTGCTTCAGGTTATGGAAAGGCTGCTGCGTCTGCATGGCCATCTGGCTGATGGCAATATCGATTTCCTGCGGTGTCACTTCCAAGGATTCCTTGCGGGCCACGGCAAGCAGGAAAATTTCCGCACGCACGCTTTCCTCGGCCTGGGCGCGGTACTCCTCGCGAAGCTCGTCCAAAGACTTTCCAGTGGAGCTCAGGCTCTTGCCCTGACGATCCAAACGCTGCTCCAGGTCCGCCACCAAACGATCAATACGGTCAGCAACCATGCTGGGAGGCAGCTCAAAGTCCAAGCCCGCCAGCATTTTATCCAACAATTCCTTCTGCGCCTTGCTCTTGACGAACTGCTCACGCTGGCCCTTATACGACTCACGGATGGCGGTACGCATGGTTTCGAGGTTTTCGAACCCGGCTTTTTTGGCCACGTCATCACTCATTTCAGGAATGACACGTTCCTTGACCGCATGCACCGTGGCCTTCATGGTCAACGTACGTCCGGCAATATTCGTATTGATGAAATCCTCGGGGAAGGTGATCTCTTTCTGGCCCATTTCTCCGGGCTTCAGAGTCTTGATCAGGTCTTCAAACTCTTCAAGAGCCTGTCCCTGCCCCAGAGAAAGGTCAAAACTTTCGGCCTTGATGCCGTCCACAACCTTTCCCTCGGCGTCATACGCACCGAAGCTGACAGTAACGACCTCGCCTTCCTTACCGGGGCGCACTTCCTCCAACACCTTAACTTCCGCGGCGTTGTCCAGGATGCGCTTCTCCACCTCAGTCAACTCGGCCTCGTCGATTTCCACGGTCTCCTTTTCCACCTCAAAGGCGGCATAGTCCGGGATATCGATATCGGGAGCGGTTTCAAAAGAAATCTTGTACTGAAAGTCCTCATCCCGAACGAACTCTTCAGCGTCCACGTCAATACGGGACACAGGCTGCGCCCCCAACTCACCCATGATCTCATTGATATGGTAGTTGATCAGGTCCGTGGTGGCCTCGCCGTAAATCTGAGCGCGGAACTTCCCCTCAATGACGGAAGCCGGAGCTTTACCCTTGCGGAATCCACGAACCTCATGGTTACGTTTGTACAAGGCAATAGCGGCGCCCAGAGCGGCGTTTACCTCTTCAGCGGGAACCTCGATAGTAATTTCCCGCTTCACCGGGGACAATTCGTTCACTTCGTATTTCATGACTCCACTTTCCTCCTCGAATCATGCCGTTGGCGTCGCTTGAAATATCTGGTGCGAGAGGGGAGACTCGAACTCCCACGGCTATGCCGCTGGATCCTAAATCCAGTGCGTCTACCACTTCCGCCACTCTCGCCAAAGGGACGCTTATAGAGCACTCCGCTTGAGCGCTGTCAACTCCAATAACCACTCCTGCCCCGGAGACAAGCCCCAGAGCGGATTATTTCAACAAACCAATCAACTTTTCGACCATTTTTACCAGAATACCCGGCGCGGCGGCCCAAAGGCAAACACGCCCTCCGAGACCATAAGCTCCGCCGTCCGCCAAACCGGAAACGCGATCCACGGCTTTATGATTGGACAACGCATGATAGGCTCCCCACTCCAAGGCCGCGTCACATGCCCGCTGCGGCGTCGCCGGGGCATCAGCACGGTCGAAGCGGGCCAGCACGACGTCCATGGCAGCAAGAGCCGAAAGCACATCTTCACCGGGACGCAAACTCAGGCAACAGCGCACATCTTCGCGTACTTTCCGCACGGACAGGAGCACCGCAGCCTCATCATTTTCGATCCCATATTCAGAACGGCCCAGGGCAAACACGCGCCCCCCCGCGGAACGACACACAGGAGCGTCCAACGTAGCCACGTCCTCAAATCCACGGGAAAACGGCATGGACAACGCCATGTTGAGTCCCTGTTTGGGGATAACACGCTCCACTCCGGGCAAACCGGCCAATCGTTCCATAGCCGTTGACAACTCCTGCAGCACAGGCCACCGCTGCCCTTCTTTCAAAACAGGGGCAAGGTGGTTGGGCGGTCCGCTTCCGTTGCCCACATGAATTTCATCCCGAAGGCAAAGGTTCAGATACCGTTGCGCCTCACGAACGGCCTGGGACATTTCCAGCCCCTGTCCTGCATACGTTGCAATGGCGGCAGAAAGCGTGCAGCCCGTTCCATGATTGTTGTTTGTATCAACTCGACGCTGCATGAAGGGCAACGGCTTATGCCCCGGACGCGCAAACCAGTCTGTGGAGGCGACGGAGTCCATTCCGTGGCCTCCCTTGATCAAAACAGCCTTCGGTCCCTGCTCCAGGAGTCGACGCGCCGCCTCGGCAATCTCCTCGGGGGTCCGAATAGTCATGCCCGTGAACAGTTCCGCTTCGGGAATATTGGGGGTAAGCAGCGCAGCATGTGGAAAAACAAATTCCCGCATGGCCTCCACCGCGTCATCCTCCAAAAGCTTGTGTCCGCTCTGGCTGACGCATACCGGATCCACCACCACGGGAAAGGCCGCCTCGCGCAAAAAGGGAGAGACCGCTTTCATGATGGAGGCAGAAAAAAGCATACCGGTCTTGGCGGCGGCCACATCGATGTCCGTCAACACGGTCTTGAGCTGTGTCGCCACAAAGGACGCTGGGGGGGCGTGAATGCCCTCCACCCCCAGGGTGTTCTGCGCCGTAAGAGCCGTAATGACGGAAAGACCGTAACACTGAAGCGCGGTGATGGTCTTCAGGTCGGCTTGGATTCCGGCGCCGCCGCCCGAGTCGGAACCTGCAATAGTAAGAATGCGTGGGAGCTGTTTCATTACAACCTCAGATACTTCATGTCGAAAACGCAGCGACCCAATCGGATGTCGCCGCGCCGCAAGGTGCATAGCAGGAAAAGTCGTCGGGGGAAAGTCGATCAGGAGGGGGATCACCCGCAGGAAAGCTTGACGTACTCGTCCAGGGACACGCCGTTCCAGTTTTTACTGGTCCAGTAGGCGGTGGCCCAAATCATCAAGGCGGTAGCCTGCAGATCGCTCAATCGGCGGAGCTTGACTTCGAGATTGCTTTTACTGGCTCCATGCTGAATGTGAACACTGCGCTCATCGCAGGCTTCCCCAAGGCGAAGCAGCAAATAGGCCTGCTTGGATTGATTCGGCAACAACTTGACGTCCCGATGGGCCTCCAGGACCGTCTTCAGTTCCGCCACGGAAAAATCGTTGGAGACATTGCGGATGCATTTAAAAAAAACATCCACCGCCCACGGCAGGATGAACTCGGCCCCAGCGCTCTTTGTTTTAAAGAACTCCTTAAGCCACTTTTCCTGATCGTGGGTGATTCGTGCAGCAACCTGCGGCATGCGTCTCCCCTCCGCCTCGTATGTCATAGTGTGATCCAATAACCCGAAATACGTATTTGCATCAAGACTTTTTCTAGTTCTTTTATGGTCTCGCTCTAAGATATAACAAGATCAACCGGCCCACGCATCAAATCCGTCCTTGACCTTTTTAAACAACGTCAACAACAGAGAGTCTGGAACATCGTTGCCATTGATATTCAAACGGACGATTTCGGTAACGGTGTTGCGGCTGGGGGTCACGGTTTTCTGCGTAACCAGCACGACGTGCTGCTCGCGCCCCTCTTCGCCGTCCCTTGATGTGACCAACAATACCCACTGATCCTCGCGAAGCTCCCAGGACAAGTCCAACTTCCGACCAGCCGCCGCGTTGCGTTCAATCATAAAAACAAAGTCCCGCAGGGCAAAATGCTTCTGCACCTTGCCAAGCACACCGAGATATTCCCCATTGCGCGTGCGGATGACCAAAGGCCGGGCAAGGTAATCCTCGGACGGAAACAAGGGAGCGTTCTCGGCTCCCCCGCGAAGCAAACGCTCCAACTCTTCTTTGGCACGGCGTAACGAGGCCACCTCGGACTGCACCTGATCCAACTTGGATTGGTACTGCTCCTCGCTTTCCCTGCGTTCCCGCTTCAGCTCGGCAAGCTCATCACGCAGAGAGCGGATTTCACCACGAAACAACGATTGGTTTTCCAAGAGATCGGTCATTTTATCCAAGACCCCACCCATGGCATAGGCCGTGGAGGGGGCGTCCGGACGAGCCTCGGAAACAGGCTCCCCATTGTCGCGGGGCGGCGTGACCACATGGGACCGCATAGCCAGTTCCTGCTCAATTTGTTCCGTCGACCAATTGTTGTTGAACATCTCGCGGATCCTCCTGAAAATATCGATTACTTCAACGGGATAACGTTTTCTCCGCCCTTCCCCTCCCTGGGAGGGGATGTAACCGGAAAAACGATCCTTATAATAGACGACGGTGGAGGGCGGGATATTGAGCTGCCGCGCCACCTCGCGCAAACTTATGAATTGTTTTGTCATCGTCTGGCTGTCTGCTGTTCGCTGTTGTTCAACTAATCAACTATTACACAACTTTTTTTTCATGGTCAACAAGGCTTCTCATAAAAAGACTGGACAGTGCGTGGCTCCTTGTTGTTCACCACTGATCAAAATGATTTTCCGCTTTCACGGTACGCTACTGGAACAACAGGGGCATTCCTCTCCCGCATACATCGTACTCAACACGACAGCCCACTGAACACGGACCGGCATGCCCCAAAAATACGCGGAATGGTTTATCACGCACCAAGCTCCCCCCACTCACCGGCGAGAGAAGCAAGGGCAAAGGCAGGGACCGTCCACAAAAAAATAGTAAAACCGAATTTTATTTAAAAAAAACGCCCGGCAGGCATGACCGGGCGTTTGCACGTTAACGAGCAATCGTTTTGTTGACGAGTCTGCGTTCCTATTGCTTCAAAGGCAATGCGCTGTTCTCGGACTCTGACGTCCCTTCTTCCGCTGTGGAGCCGGCTTCGTCCTTTGCAGAATCCTTCAGCGGCTCTTCCACAGAAGGCGCCGCAACCATGTCGGACGAGTGGTCCTCTTCCGCTTGCCCAGCAACAGACTCCGTTGTGGCAGGACCGTCACGAAGCTCCAAAAGCAGCACCCGAATCCGATCCAGACGTCGCGACTCCGCTCCCGGCCTCAACTGGGAACGCAAAAAGGTTACGTCCTGGAGCATATCGTCCACCATGGACTCCATCAAAACGCGCAACGCCACACTCCGCTGCTCCTCATTCAAATTCATCAGCCGGGCGTTGACCCGCCCCATCTGGCTCACAATGTCGTCAACATACGCATCCAGCGACGACACCGTATTCTTCATGCTCTGATAGTCCTGAATCTCCCTGGTCAGTCCGCTGAGATTACGGTTCAATCCAAAAAAGAAAATCGCCACCAACACCAATGACAGCAAAGAAATCACCAACGCGACTTTGCTGAGATCCCGCGGCGACTTGTCGCCCTGCGGCACGGTACCGTTGCCTTCCCTTGCCTCGCTCTCTTCCGGAGACGGGGAGGCGGAGCCCATCGTGCTACGATCCTGATTCATGGAATTACCCTCCTGCATGATCAGCCTTCATCATCTTGCATCAATCGACATGAAATGCGGCATGATGACGAATTACACCAGTGGGGGCAGCATTGCCCCAGGCCAGCCCCAAAACGTACTGCTCCGGGACGCAGGGCAACGAGAGTCCATCATGCCGGGAAAAACCAAACCGTTTATAATATGCCGGTTCTCCGACCAAAACAACGCCCAATGCGTCCCGTTGGCGCATGATCCGCAATCCCTCGCGAATCAAAGCCGACCCAATACCACGATTCTGCAAGGGAGGATCCACCCCCACCGGTCCCAGGGCGAACCAACCCGATTGAGCTTCCACCCCAAGCCAAACAGGGGAAAAAGTTACCTGACCGGCAACCACGCCATCCTGTTCCGCTACAAGAGAAAGCGTCAGCGCGTCGGCCCTACGCAACGTGTCAACGATGACTGGCTCCATTGGCTCGGAACCCGGGGGATGTTGCGGATGCCCTTTAAAGGCCCGGTACAAAACATGGTGAATGATGTCACGGTCCGTCCCGCGCTCCGGTCGAATCTGCATGTTCCTCCCTGCGTAATCACACCTTACGATTCCCCCGAAGGATACGGACTTCAAGATGTAATTCCAAGTAAAATGAACCGGATCGTCTAGCTGTTCGCCCCAAAAGCCAAAAGCATGTTGCTCCACCGGTAACAACGGGCTATTCAGGATGATGAGTCCCCCTTTTCGCAGGGGCTGCCGAACGTCCCCAAATCCGACAATCCAAGGAGCCGGAACAATGCACACACCACGCCGGATGTTTTCTCCAGGCCTCGTGATCGGCCTGCTGGCCTTCACCCTTTGGTCTTGCGCCCTGCCCGCTGTTCGGGCCGCACGCTCGTTGGGAAGCCAAACCGACCGCATTCGGGCCGAACTCTTCAACGAGGGCGCCTCGGAGCTGGCCGTCCCATTTGCCTCGGGCAAGGCAACATTCCTTCCGGAAGCAATGCCATTATTGGATGACGCAACAGAGGCGCTTCGTGATGTGGATCAGGAAAAATACCGCCTTGTGGTGGTCGGACACACAGACACAACAGGCAGTGCCGCAGCCAACTTACGCCTTTCGCGACAGCGCGCCCAGGCCGTGGCCGACTATCTGCAAGAACAGGGAGGATTTCCCTGGTGGTTCCTCCAGACCATGGGGAAAGGCGAAGAAGACCCCAAGATAACGCCCGAAGCAACACCCGAGGATCGAGCGGTCAATCGTCGAGTGGAGCTGCGGTTGGAAGAAACAGCAGCGGATTAATCAACGGCCCAGCAGTACACCGAAACAAAGAAAAAGGGGCCGCATAATGCGACCCCAATCCCGCAGCGCACGGCGCGGCAGACGCCGAACCCACGGGGGACACCCGAAGGTGGGGGCATACTCGAAACGCCGGCAAAACGTTCGAGCATGTCCGCCAAATTCTTACCAGCCCTTGGTGGTCATGATCTCCTTGATCTTATCCTCGGTCATCTTCTCGACCAGAACGAGCTTGCGGGCTTGGGCCTTTTTGATCTTGTCGGTCAAAACGTCGATGTCCGCGGGCTTTTCCATGAAATCCATGGCTCCCAGCTTCATGGCCTGTACGCCCTTTTCCAGCGTGGCATGTCCTGTAAGCAGGATAACCTGCATTTCCGGATGCTTCTCACGGATGAACTTGAGCAGGTCAATGCCGTTCATCTCAGGCATCTGCAAATCCAGCACAATGGCGTCATACGAATCCGCATCCACCGCTTTCATGGCTTCGGCCGGATTCTCAGCCGTGGACACGTTCATACCGCGCACAGACATGCGCTCAGACAAGCTCTCCAAAAAATCCTTCTCGTCATCAACGAGCAAAACCTTTTCCGACATAGCGATTCTCCTTAAAGGGACAAACGGTTGCTCTCTATCACCGGCTACTGATTTCCACTGCGCGGCAGACGCACCACCAGGGTGCCGGCGTCGTCTCCCGGCTCCACGCTGGCGGCGAGGCGTCGGGTCAGGCGTTCCAGACTCCCGGGCAGGTCCGCTGGGAAACGGACGCCCGAGAGCGACAATTGGACCCCATCGGCCGGGGCAGCGGCCTGGGGCATTACGGAAAACAGGATCGTACCGCCTGATTCGGCGCCCTCCAGGGCAACATCAATGACGGCGAACAAGAGATGCTCTAAAAAATACGGATCCGTGCGAATAGAGCAGTCCTGACTTTCTCCCATCTCCAACCGGACATTGCGGGCCGCGGCGAGCCGCTGGCAAATTCCCACCATCAGCTCCACACTGGTGACCAGATTCACTTCCCGCACGTCCTCATCAACACTGTGGGCGAAGGTATTCATGTTGCGCACGATGCCGTCGCCACGCTGAATCTGATTCAGGATACTGCGAGATACGCTTTGCAACTTTTCCGGATCCAGAGGACGACCTTTTGCAGCCAACAGACTCAAGTCCTCCAGCAATCCGGCTCCGGCGTGTATCACGGCAAACACGTTTTTTATCTCATGAGATATGGAAGCGCTGACCTTGCCGAAAAATTGCAAATCCTCGCGTTCCACATCATCGTGCCTTTCACCGCTCATGCCTCATGCTCCTTGCCGAAAACATTATCTCTCTATTCCATGGCCTTATGGATACGCTCCACAAGATCTTCAATGCGTACCGGCTTAATCAGGTATGATTCCGCCTCTGCCGAACCGACCTTGAAATCTTCTTCGGATCCATGCCCGGAAAGAAAAATAAACTTCATGTCGGGAACCAGCTCCGCCAAGCGCCGACGCAACTCCAAACCGCCCATGCGCGGCATCTTCATATCCAGGACAGCCACATCGTAGTTCCCTGCCTTGACCATCTTCAGCGCCTGCTCTCCGGTCTCAGCCCACTCTGTGGGCATTCCCCGCATGCTCAGCCGTTCGGCCATGGCCGAGACCAGTTCGGCCTCATCATCAACCAGAAGAATGTTCATGGTTCGCTCCCTCTTTGATATTGGCCTGGAGCGGCAAGGTAATGGCAAAGGTCGTCCCCTTCCCCACTTCGCTTTCCACGGTCATTTCGCCGCCCAGTTCCTGTACAAGTCCATATGTGATGGACAGTCCCAACCCTGTTCCTCCCCGCTTTTTCTTTGTCGAAAAGAACGGTTCAAAAATGCGCTTCCGGTCCGCCTCAGGAATACCGCATCCGTTATCCTTCACGATAAAGCGAATGGCATCCCGACCGTAACGGTCCGCGGCCACTTCCAGACGCCCCCCGTCATTCATGGCCTGAAACGCATTGTTCACCAGGTTGAGCAAAATTTGTTGCAGCTTGCCCCGATCAGACTCGAATTCCGGCAATTGTTCGTCGATCCGCAAATCAATGGTGATGCTCCGATACTCCGCTTCCTTGTGCAAAAAGCCGAGCACTTCCTCCACCAACTTGCCAAAACGGATTTGTTCCACACGAACATCAATATGCCGCGCAAACCCGAGAAGCCGCTTGGTAATGGTTCCGCAACGCTCCACCGAGCTGATGATGGAATCCACAATCCCTACAAGGCGCACGTCCTCGGCATACTCTTTTTTATACGTAAAGAGGTCGCGTATCAGACCAGCCTTTTCATTGATGATTGCCAAAGGGTTGTTGATTTCATGCGCCACGCCCGCGGCAAGTCGGCCAATGGAGGCCATACGGTTGGTATGCTCCATATGATGCAGCGTCTTGGCCCGGGTCTGGTCCGCCAGATAAATCTTCCCCACCATGTACGTGGCCACCCCGGCAATAACCAAAAGGATAACAGCGACGCTGACCACCAACAACCAAAGCAACTCAATGCGGATGCTCTGCCATGGCTTCATCAGCTCGGCCGTGGGTTTGACCAGCAGCAGAATGAACGGCGTATCCGTAATATAGGCATACCCGACGATCACTTCCCTGTTGGTTTCATCCCTGGCCAACATCACCTGGGTGGTATCCGAATACTTCGGAATCCGCAGGGCCGTGTGCGACAACACCGGTCCATTCCATCGCGAAGGGGTTTGCAGCATGCCATGCACGTCCACAAGAAAGGCGTCCCCGCCGCCGGACAAATCCAGGCTGGATAAGATATTGTTGAACTGTTCCGTATCCAACGTTGCCCGAAGAACGTATTGCTGCCCATTCGAATTGGCTGGACACTTGATGGCCACAATGAGGTGAGGCACGTCACGGTATCCACGGAACACGCTGCTGATGAACGCGCCGCGTTCCTTGGCCTTCTGGAACCAAGCCTGGGCACTGTAATCCCGCCCCTGGAGCTGGTACGGTCCCACGTAGGCCACCTGCCGCCCGGAATCGTCAATAAGCCCCAGGTCCACAAACCCGCCGAACCCCTGCTTGAGCGCCTCCAGCACCTCGGCCAACCGCCGGGTATCTGCAAGCCTGGTCACGTCTTCCTGGATGGCGACATATTTCAAGGCGTTTTTTCGTTCATCCAGAAAGTAACTCACAGCCCGCCTCGTGTTGGACGTGGTCCTGGCGGCGCGCAAGAGGTTCTCGGACTCCAATGAGGTCCGGGTCACGTTGTAGTCGATGAAGGTCATGACAATAAGCGGCACCAATGCAACCACCGCAAGCACACCGATGGCGAGCCACCAGATACGGCGATAGTTGAACAGGCTTTTATACGGCCCGGCATCGGGATCCGTATCCCAAAACTCCGGAATGAGCCGGCGCAGCTTTGTCAATACCTTCACGACCACACCCTCGTCAGCCGTTCACGCGGCGAATTTTTTCGTTAGCTTCCTTCAAGGTTTTGCTGAGGACGTCGATATCTACGGGTTTGTGCAGATAGGCAAATGCCCCAAGTTCCATGCACACTTCCCGGTCTTCCTCGGAACCATGCCCGGTAAGAATGATGACTTCGATTTCAGGGCGACTCTGCTTGACCCGACGCAGCACTTCGATGCCGTCGATCCCGGGCATTTTCAGGTCCAGGATCATGACTTCGGGTTCGTCCTCCTCCACCAGGTTCAGAGCGGATTCCCCATCGTACACCACGGCGGACCCCATATCACGGAGCATAAGCCGCTCAGAGAGGGTCTGCACGAATTCCCGTTCATCGTCCACCAGCAACACCTTGGACGGAACCTCAAAGTCCACCTTGCGGTAGATGTCGGTCTGGTGGAACTGCTTGCCCACACCGGTCTCCACGCTACGGACACCTTCCACCTTCCCGACAATGTCGGCGAGTTCCCGTTCCAGACGTTCCAACATGAGCACGTTCTTGTTGATGGTCAGCTTGACCTTGCCGTTATCGGCGGCAACATTCACATTATGCCCTTCGTTGGCCAAAACGGTCTCCACCCGGGCGGACAGCAGGAAATCCTCAACCGCATCCCGGCTGGAGTGCCGAACCCGAACAGCCTCATTGCCTGCTTGCTCCGCTATGAGATCGGCGGCTTTTTCCACACCGACCTTGGGGACGGGTACCACCATATCATACAATTCATCATTCCAGGGATCATCGACGCCCTTCAGCGTGTTGACCCAGGCAGCACGGTCCTCGTCGTCCTTATGGATCAACTTGTGCGCATGCTTTTCCGCATAGCCCTCTTCCTTTTCCGCCAGGGCAAGCCGATCCTTGATCCCTGCAATCAGGCAGACGCGCAGAATGTGGCCAATATGGGCAGGAGGAAGCTGGGAAGCAAATCCGGAAAACAGCAGGTTATCGGCATTGAGCAGCTTCTGCGCCATGGCCAAACGTAGCCAGGCCACGGAGCGCTCTTTTTCATGACTGAACTTGTTGAACACGGACGTCCCGGCTTGAAAAGCGCGGGTAATTTTGTCCTCGGCCATGCCGGACAATTCGGCTGCATCGGCCACGATCTCCTGATCCGTGACAAGACGATACCCGGTGGCGTCCAACACGCGTTTGACCACGACACCTGCTTCGCAGAACAGGCCGTTGAATACGGTAATGACGGACATATTGTCTTCTCCTGTGTTTGTCCCGCTAAGCGAGGCGGCAGAATGTGGTCAGGGGGCAGGATTCCTCCTGGCCTTCCCTGTGGGCCTTTTCGTGCGTGGCGCAAAGAGCGCTTTCCATGGTCACGAACACATTTTCCCTGCCGATTTTCTCCAGCAAGTGCGTACGCTCCAGCACGGCCATAACCGCTTCGTTCACACCGGCCAGGCAGATTCCCATTCCGTTGCTGCGCACACGATCCACAATGAGCGACAGGGCTTCCTCGCCGGAGGCATCCATATCATTGATACCATTGGCAACAATAATGATCTGCCTGAGCTTAGGCATATTCATCATGCGATCCGTAATCTGGTCTTCCAGGAAGCTCGCGTTGGCGAAGAACAACGGACCGTCAAAGCGGACCACGGCGATGTGTTCGCATTCCTTCAGGCCATGCACACCGGCGTCGCGCAACGAATCATCCTCGGAGCGCGACAACGAGGCCACCCGGGGCCGCATGCTCTTGTAGAGGAATACGCCCAGAGAAAGAGCCACGCCCACCATGATGCCCTTGTCCAGATGCGGCGCAAAGGCCAACGTGCAGACAAAGGAAATGATGGAAATAGCGCCGTCATACCATTGGGCTTTCCAGGCATGAATGAAGCCCGAGGCGTTGATCAGGCCGATGACCGCCATCATGATAACGGCCGCCAGGACGGCCTGAGGCAAATGATACAGCAGCGGAGTAAAGAACAACAGCACAACCACAACCATAAGCGAAGTGAATACGCTGGACATGCCTGTGACGGCTCCGGCCTGCAGGTTTACGGCGGAACGTGAAAAAGACCCGGATGCGGGATAACTCTTTCCACAGGCGCCGATCATGTTGGCCAACCCCTGACCGATGAGTTCCTGGTTTGGATCCAGGCGCTGGCCGGTCTTGGCGGCCATGGCCTTGGCAATGGAAATGGCTTCCATGAATCCGAGCAGAGAAATGATGGCCGCATACGGCAACAGGTGCAAAAGAACCTTGAGGTCAATGTCCGGGACAGTGATGGAAGGAATGCCCGAGGGAACCGTACCAACCACGGCGCCTCCGCCCATCATCCTTAAGGACGCGGTATCCAGCGCCTTATTTCCCACCTTGATGCGCCAGGTGCGGCCATCCGGTTCCATACCCGCAGGGACACCCCCCTGCGCGTAGAATTCCAGATTCCCATCCACACCGTTGGCCCCGGTAAAAAGCATCTCCCGCAGGGCGGCCCGGCTTTCCGACGCCTCATGCTTAAGGCGGGCGATGCGGACGCCAAGCACACTGAGGTCATGCTGCACATCCAACATGGCCACCGTGTCGTCCGCTTCCTTGGCGGCTTCAAGCTGTTTCGTCAAACCGGTCCGCTCGGCGGCCAACTCGTCCACACCCTGGACAGCGCTGTTGAAGGAAACCACCGCCTGGTGCGCGGGTTCATACATCACAGCGTCCAGAGAGACCTTGGCATCATGATTGAATCCGGTAGCCCAAGACAAGAGCGTGGTGATGACCACAGCCACCAAAACGTTCGGAATCCGGGGATTGATGCGTTTCAAGACGATCATGATGGCAAAGGCCAACGCCCCCATCGCCAGCGTAGGCCAGTGCGTGTAATGGAAGGCGGACTCCACCACCCGCATGATGGTCTCATAATGATGCGCGGCCTTGTCCACATACACGCCGAACATCTTTGAAAGCTGGGACGATGCAATGATGATGGCCGCAGCATTGGTAAAACCGTTGACCACGGGATGAGAAAGGAAGTTCACCACAAGCCCGAGCCGAAGCACTCCCAATGAGAACTGAAACAACCCCACCATAAGCGCCAAAAGGATGGCGTATGCAATGTACCCCTCGCTACCCGCCGTAGCCAAAGGTTCCAGCGAAGCCGCGGTCATCAGGGAGACCACTGCCACCGGGCCTGTGGCGAGCTGCCGGCTCGAGCCGAACAGCGCTGCGATCAAAGGGGGCAAAAACGAGGCATACAAGCCGTAATACGCGGGCATACCCGCCAACTGCGCATAGGCCATGGACTGCGGGATCAGCACCAGGGCCACGGTAAGCCCGGAAATGGCGTCGGCGCGCAACTTGGCGGCATCGTAGCCCTTAAACCAGCCGATAAAAGGGAAAATTTTCGTCAACATCCAGCCTCTACCTCTCGTTAGCCTGCAGCATCCTGCGGCACGATCGCAACAATTCGTTGAAGAGCGCGCCCGCATCATACAGATTGTAGTTTTTAAACCGCACCAGGCCATCAACCATCGTATAGATGATTAGCGCAGACTTTCGCGGCTGCACGTCGGGGTGGATGGAACCATCCTGCTTCCCCCGGGTTACGGCCTGCTCGAAAAAGTCCACCAGACAATTGTAGATCGCTTCCAGATTCTCCCGAAACTCCGGACTTGTTTCCGCGAATTTATAGAGATCATGCCTGTGCAAAAGCAAAAAACGATCTTCCATCAGCCCGGCAAGATAAAGAAAAAACGCCACTGTTTCCTCGACCATATCCAATCCGGAAGCAAAAGAGCGGTCCCGAAAAAAAGCCTCAAATTGGCCGACAATGGCCTCTCGGGTTTGCTCCAGAATTGCTAGCAACAGCCCTTCCTTATTTTTGAAATGATAGAAGAGCGTTCCTTCCGCCGCTCCGGTCAATCGAGAGATTTCCTGCACGGACGTGCCGGCGAACCCCTGATTGGCGAACATGACGGTGGCAATTTTGAGTATGGCGTCTTTTTTCTTCATGCCTCATCCACTCCCGTAAAAACTGAGCAAGTGGTCAGTTTCTATTTTTACTATGTGCAACCATCGATAATGTCAAAAAAACAGGCGAAACTGAGCAAACACTCAGTTTCGCCTGTAACCTTTCGAAAATACTTTGTGATTTAGTTCACATTTCTTTTCTCCACTTTGGAAAATTACTTTTTTTTCAATTTCTGAAAATCCGATATACAAAATACACAAGGCGATTCCCGAAGGAATCGCCTAACGTCGATGGATTGCCAACAGCAGGGGCTATACGGGACGGTTCATCAACGCCCCCCCAAAAGTAACCTCGGAGTCCGTCAAGGCTTTTTCGGCCATTTCACCCGAAAAATCCCTCAGATGCGAAGCGAGACGAACCAATTCATCGGCCGGAATTTTCCGAATCACCTTATCGGTCTCTGGATCGCGCACTTCGACCTGCACTCCTTCAGCGTCCTCCCGAACTTTGAAACGGAGTTCCACGCCGTGAGCCTGCAAAGCTTCCCTGGTCTGTTCCAACGCCTGGTCAAGACGTTGCTCCCGGGATGGCTCATTCAGCGCTTCCGGAGCAGGCACGTTCTTGCGAGCAACACGCCCTGCCCCCTCATCCTGCAGACGAAGTTCTACATCCCGACCGGATCGGCGCTCCTCCCGTCGGTCATGCCTCCCCACCACGCGCCCGACCTGTTCCGCACTCTGCGCCACATCACGACGCATCGCGGCTGACGGGGCTTCGATGTACTTTACCAGATCCATGGCTGCTCCTCCGCCTACAATTATGCGTTACGTCCTTCTTATCGACATGTTCCCAAAAATCTTTACCCCCCAACCAGAAGACAACCACTCATCAAAAAAAACGCTCAGGCGAGTTTGCCTGAACGCTTTTCAGCTTGTTGACCAACATCTTTCCACTCCTGGCCATCAGCAGGTTACGGACTACAGGACAATCATCAGACCAGCTGATTCACGCCCCCACTTTCCAGCATGGAGAGAGCCAATTCCTTTTCGCGATCCATCCTGTTTTGCACACTTTCGCGCACTCGGGTTGAGGAAGATCCGAACTGCGTCTTCCGGTAATCGTAGACCTCGCCAATAAGCTGACGCGCAAAGTCGCGATGCTCCGGCGATGTTTGAATCTGCTGCATGACCCGGTCAAAAATTTCGGCAGCGCCTGTGGCGCCATGCTGCACAGAAGTACTCCAAAGCACCTCCCGGGCCGCCAACGGCAGAGAATCAACGTCCACCCCGGTTTCCGCGAGAATTTTTTCCCTGGCAGGTTGGTAATGGTCCTGTCGAATGAACTGCCGCTGGATCAACTCAAACCGCTCCGGATCCTCCCTGGCAATCGCACGCCACTGGTCAGGCATACCGCCTCTGCGTCCCCCGGTATTGGCCGGTCCCGCAGCACGCAGCCGGTCCGCCCACTCCGGTGCCTTCTCGTCCAAAAAATTGAGAAAACGCTCCATGGTTCCGGTTCGGGATGCGATCTGAAATTTGCCATAGGAGGTACCGCCTACGCGATCATATCCAACAGCTCCCACACCCCGGTCACCGGATTCGAAAATAGCGGAAAGCGCTCCGTCCACCACCGCATTCCGGGGCGAATCCACGACTTGGGCACGGACCACATGCGTGGAGGCACCTCCTCCTGCCTGCCCCTTATCCATGATACGCGAAATGGTGGCCAGCGCATCCATCATCAGGCCATCACTCATCATCGTCCCGCCGGCGAACGATCCAGCGCTCCGGGGTTGAGAGTCCTCACCGTCCCCCAACAACTGCATGGCCATCCGCATCTCGGTCTGAAACGCCAAATCTCTGGCCCGCACAGGGTCTGGACGCCCTCCCCCCATGGTCGAAGCGCCTTGCCTGGCGTGCAACGCCTGCAAAAATTGTGTGTAGTTGATTTCGGACATTCCGATTCCCCCTGTCAAAATCCGGACGCCTGATGGTCCTCTGTTTCAAGGAAAGCACATAGCGTGCCACCGCAGACAACAGCTTAGAACCATGGGGGAAATGTCTCAAAGCGAACAACGGATAAGAATTCTCCGATTCCACACGTCAGGAACCGATCAAGCGTTGAAATACCGAATCCTCCCGCAGCAACTGAATAAACTTACGATGCCCCGCGGGAAAGGCAAAATCGTCCAGTTCATTTACAGTCACAAACCGGCCGTCAACAGCTTCATACGTTGCGGGCGTCCGCACTTCATCGGCATATTGAAGATAAAAACAATGCAGCGTCACACGAAATTTGGTGTAGCTATACTGCACCACGCCACATTTGTGTATCGGCAGCACATCCAGCCCGGTTTCCTCCACATACTCACGGATCACGGCCTGTTCCGGAGTTTCACCCTCCTCAATGCCGCCGCCGGGAAACTCCCAAAGCCCGGGCCATACGTCGTCCGGACGACGCTTCTGAATGTAGACCTTTCCCTGATGAATCAACGCTCCCGTAGCCACGGTCACCTTGACCACAGCCTGTTTTTTCCCGGGTACAGGCCGCTCTCTCTCCACCCCCAGGGAGTGGGCGCGACACAGGCTGGCAACAGGACAGGATGTGCAATCCGGTTTTTTGGGAGTACAGACCAAAGCTCCCAGTTCCATCAACGCCTGATTGAAGCATCGGGCCTGCCCCTCTGGAATCAGGGCCAACGCACGATCCTCGATAAACCCGTGGGTCGCGGCCTGCTTCACGGGCTTGTCCAGATCATAAACACGGGCCAATACCCGTTCCACATTGGCGTCCACGGCCACATACGGCTGATTATACGCCACGCTCATGATGGCTCCAGCGGTATAGGGTCCGACCCCCGGCAAGGCCAGCACCTGCTCATACGTATCAGGAAATCCACCGTTTTCCGCCATGGCCCGTGCGGCTTTAAGCATATTCCGTGCACGACTGTAATATCCCAATCCCTCCCAGGCATGCAGGACGTCATCCTCCCGAGCCAGGGCCAACGCCCGCAAATCGGGGAATCGCTCAACCCAGCGCTGAAAATACTCCACCACGCGGGTCATCTGGGTTTGCTGAGCCATTATCTCTGAAACCCATACATGGTAAGGATCATAGGAAGTTCGCCAGGGCAGAGCGCGCCCATTTTCCGCAAACCAGGAACAAAGCCGGGGACCAAGGGAACGCGTAATGGAATCGGAAGAATCTGAATTCGTATCAACCATGGAGGCGTGTGTACTCTGGAGCGCTTCCGGGGGCAAGTGGCAGAAGGTGTGAGTCCCCCCGTAGAAACTATCCGGCTCGTCCCTGCCCGGCCACCTCGGCCTGGGCCTTTGCCACGGCTTCCGAATTACCGAGGTATTTTTTAGCAAGAGGGCGCATGTCCTGATCCAATTCATATAATAAAGGAATTCCCGTTGGGATATTCACATCCATGATCGCTTGTTCGTCCAGCCCATCCAGGTGCTTGACCAGGCCACGCAGGGAATTGCCGTGTGCCACAACCAGTACCCGACGCCCTGCCTGCAAATCCGGCACGATAACATCGTGCCAATAAGGCATGGTCCGTTCAATGGTCTGTTCAAGACTTTCCCCAACGGGCAGATCCGCACGGGGCAAGTCGTCATATCGAAGGTCCAATCCCGGCCATCGGGAGTCGGACGGCTCCAGCGGCGGGGGCGCAACGGCGTATCCACGTCGCCAGGCAAAAACCTGCTCCTCGCCATACTCAGCAGCTGTCTCTGCTTTATTCAACCCTTGCAATGCTCCGTAATGACGCTCATTCAGCCGCCACGTTTTCCGAACGGGAAGCCAAAGTCGGTCCATGACATCCCGCACAATCCAAAGAGTGCGAATGGCCCGCTTTAATAGCGAAGTATGACAGACATCGAAGTCAAGCCCCTCGGCAAGCAATTGAGAAGCCCCTTCCCGGGCTTCTTCCCGGCCTTGATCCGAAAGATCAACATCCGTCCATCCCGTAAAACGATTTTCCAGATTCCAAACACTCTGACCATGCCGGATCAAAACAAGACGGTGCATGCGTGCTCCTTTGAAAACCGCCACCATTGTTGCTACTTTTTTTTCTTCGACTCCGATTGCTGCGCCTCATCCATCGGACGCTCGAAGAGTTCCTTTTTCTTCCGTTCAAAGGAAATGGCGGTTTTCAACAAGGATACCACAAGTGCCAATACGCTCAAAATGAGAATCAGGCCTTTTTGAAACTCCCATTGCTGTTCCCGAATCATGTCCACAATCCAAACATTTTCCATGGACCGAGTGAAATATATAAACAAAGGGAGTCCAACCAAACCCAACCCCAAGCCGATCACCTCAAACCAGATAAAACTCCGCCCAAGCATCAGCACAAACAACGTGGTGTCGCGAACAATACGCAGCGTAACCAAACGCTTTTGCAATGCGCTCAAGCGTTGCTCCACTTCATCCAGATAGGAGCCAGCCTGACGAAAGTTTTCCGCTGCCTTGATGTGCTGATGGTTAACCCAATTAATTTTCTCAACACAATAATTGAAATCCTTGTTGAACTCCAAAAGCAGCTTGGGAAACGGAAACCAGGCCGCTTCCTGTTGCACGTCCTTCAGGCGCTCCACAAGATAGTCCACTTTGGCTTGCATCCGCTTGATATCCCGCTCCACCTGGCGGGATAATTTGTCTTCAAATAGAGCCAATTCACGAATCAATTCCCGAAACGCCACAAAGTTATTCAGTTTTGCCAAGCCCTGCATGTGCTCCAAGGAACGTTTGGCCGGTTCATAAAATTCGTGGTCTTCGCCGAAACGCTGATCAATCTCACCGCTCAGCGCGTCAACCCGCTCCCGTTGCCGCATGACCTCGGCTTCAGCCAAGGCCCAGCGATCCCACATGGCGGAAAGCACATGAGCACGACCACGGTCCAGCTCCGGATCAATCAATGCCCTGTTGAAAAAATTGGGATCCTGCTGAAACAAATCATCAAGCATTTCGATAGCCTGACCGGTGAATCCCAGCTTCACCATACAGACTCCGCCGCGATACAATGTTTCCAACCAATTGGGGGAAACCGTCAAAGCCCGCTTATACAGCGTAGCCGCTTCCTTATAATCCCCTTCAATCTCAAAGCTACGCGCCTGGAGGTACACGAAAAAGCCCTGCTGCAAGGGGGTGTACCCCATGCGCTCCGCCTCCTGCCAATAAAAACGCGCCTGATGATGATCGCCCTGCTCCATGGCAACATAGCCCTGCAGGGATGATGGTATGAAACTGCGGGCGTACTTTAATCGGAGCTGCTTCAACAACGCGCCGGTTCGCTCATAATCCCTGGCTCGGAACGTCTCCATGGCCGTGTTGACGAACTGTCCCTCCTCGGGAACAAGCTGCCGCAACCCTTGCGGCCACTCCTTTCCCCGGCTGCGCCAGACCCGCTCCAACACTCTGAATTGCGCGGGACTGTTAATTTCAAACATGGCAGCGGCCATGATATTCTCAGGCTTTTTGCCCGAAGCAAGTAAACCAGCCAACGAGTCCAAGGTGTTTTCCGAATCCAGGGCATCGTCGAGACTGCGCATGGCCTTCGGAAACTCCTTGATGTCCATCCCTGCTAAGGCCTTCCAGACCCCCGGCCGGGGATCCTCAAGATTGCGGGACGGGCATTCCGCCGAGGCATGACTTCGAAGCCCGCAATAAAAACATTCGGAATCCTGGGTCGCCAACATGAGTTTACGTGGTAGAATGACCTCTGCCGCGCTCTTGGATTTTTCACCCACATCTTCAGCCAGACTGACATTGCACCAGGAATCCAACGACTCCTCGCCGCCATACCGGGCTTCGTTAACGACGAACCCTTCCCCAAGCATCAAGCCGTCACGATAGGAAAAATGCGGAAGATCAGGGCTGAGCTTGTTCCAATCCAAATTGAACTTATGCGTCACCTCTTCAGTAAACTGACGCCCCTTTTGGGATACCGCAGCCATGACACAGGGCCAGTAGGTTCGTTCTGATTCCTCCTTTGTGGCGGCAATGAGCCGCAGCAGCTCGGCAATAAACCCGCGCAACGAACGCAACCCCCGAAGCGAGACGATCAGAACCTCTTCACGGGTGCCAACCAGGTAACGGACATTCAGGCGCGTAAAGAGCTTCTTTATCTCTTCGGCCCAGGCCCGCCAGCCCATGATGCTATCCTTCTCGCCCATGCGGCCCACCGGCTTGATCACAAAAAACCAGTTCAAAACCGTTTCGTAATCCAACCCCTCATCCGCGTCGAAAAGACGCCAGTCCACGTTGGCCAAGCCGGGCATGCTCCCCTTTTGCTGCAGACTCAGCCCGGAAATACGCTGAACATCCTCCGTAAGCTTCGGGTGTATCCAGGCCTCGAATTCCTTGGGTGGGTCAACACTCTGCTTGCCCAGTTCCGTAGGAAATGCCATGGAAAGGGTCAGGTCATACCCGACAAGAACCGTAACGGGCATGATCTGACAAAAAAGTGGCATGGGATTGAGGCGCGACCATATCTGCAGCCGCCCCAAAGCCCGAAACACCTCAGGGGTCGGAGAAAGCCAGAGCGCCTGCCCGTCCGCCTCAGCCATGGGGATTGCCCCATAGTCCTTCAAGGTATGGGGCACGGCCGTATTGAGGGCACCGTTCCAGACGAGCCACACGCAATATCCGGAACCGATCATTCGTGACTGTGAGACCTTCGGCAGGACTTGCAAAAGAGAAGAAATACTGCTCATCTGGCTACCTCAACAACTCAAGGAGAAAGGCATGGACCTGACTAAAACCATTGCGGAACTAAAGACCCAACCAGGGTTTACGGAAAACGTCGGCATGATGCTCATTCATAACGGAGTGGTACGGGGTTGGTCCAGAAAAGACCGCAACACTGTAACCGCCGTAGACGTTCAGCCGGATCTCGACAAAATAAAACAACTTTGCCGGGAATGCGAACAGCGCCCCGGCATCTGGCGGGCTGTAGCGCAGGCCAACAAAGGACATCTCGTGCCTGGCGATGACCTGCTCTTCATCATTGTTGCCGGGGACATCCGCGAGAACGTCAAGCCCGCTCTAGCCGATCTGCTGGACCAGATCAAATCCCAGGCCGTCACCAAGCAGGAAGTGTTTGCCTGAACCCCGGCGTATTTCGCAGGGCATTTGAAAACATGCAAAAAAAAGTCCAATAGGACTTGATTATAGTCGGGAAACGTCCTGGCCGTCATGCCCGACCCCGACCGGAACAACGCAATGAACATTATTCAGGTCGCCAACGTCCGCTGGTTCAACGCCACCGCATGGTACGCCCTGTACCTCAGCAAACTGCTGCAGCAGGACGGACATAACGTGCTTGTACTCACGTTGCCGGATACGCCGCCGGACAGCATGGCCCGCGACATGGGCCTGCACACACTGCCCATGGACCTCAATTCCAACAACCCGTTGCGGCTGGCACGCACCTGCGTGGATATGGTCCGCCTGGTGCGCTCTTTCCAGCCCCAGATCATCAACTGCCACCGTGGAGAAAGCTTTTTTCTCTGGGGCATGCTCCGAAAGCTGGGACTGCCATTTCAACTGGTGCGGACCAGAGGCGACCAACGCGCTCCACGCAGTGATTTCTTCAACCGTTGGCTGCACAAAAATGTAGCCTCCTCCGTGGTGGTAACCAACAAACGCATGGCATCCCATTTTCTCAAAACCATGCGCACTCCAGAGGACCAGGTCTGGTGCATCCACGGCGGAGTCGATCGGAAGACCTTTGCCTTCGATGCCCAAGGCCGTCGACGTGTCCGCGAGGAATTCGGCTTTGGTCCAAACGATTTCGTCATCGGGCTGGTGGGACGGTTCGATGAAGTGAAAGGTCAAAAAGAACTGGCCCAGTGCGTAGCACGGTTGCGTGAAAAGCACGGACTCAACCATATCCGGCTGTTTTACATCGGTTTTGAAACCGCCACCAAACAGGACCAAGTTCAACAGTGGATCCAGGAGCTGGGCATTCAGGATATTACGTGCATCAGCGGCAAACGAAACGACATGGCCGCATGCATCTCCGCGCTGGACCTGGGGGTGGTCGCCTCCCTCTGGTCGGAAGCCATTGCCCGCGCCGCACTGGAAATCATGGCCTGTGAACGGCCTCTCGTTTCTTCGGACGTCAATGTCATGCCGGATCTGGTGCCGGACCAAGGTCTTTTCCCTGCAGGAGACAACCAAGCCATGCTTGGCACACTGCTGGCTGCCGTCACCAAGCCGGAGGTACGTGAATCTTTGATTCAAGAAGAAAGAAAAACCATGTCCCAGCTCACGGGGAACGACTTTCTAAAACGAACGCTGAACCTTTACAGCAGTCTCAGCAACAAGGCAGATTAGCGGAAGATTTTTCTGACCATGGGCGACGGCCGACGTGTCGTACTTGTCGGTTCGGTGCGATACGCGGAGGGGAAATAGCACTTGGACCCTCAGACACACACCGCCGGCGTCCCTCTCTCAGCTCCACCAACAAAGAAGGCCGTGCTTAACAGCACGGCCTTCTTTGTTGGTGGACGAACTACAGCCGGTCCATGGGAATCCAGCCAAGATCCTCTTCAAACGGATCGTCGATCTGCGAAGCTATTTCACGCAATTCCATGGATGCTCCACATTTTCGGCAACGCATCACAACCCACGGACAACGACGTGTGGCATAGAGTTCCCCACCGCATTTTCGGCAGGTTTTCGGAGTCCCCGCCGGGGTTTCCCCTTTAAGTCGATCAAATCCCATTATTCCGTCACCAAACCGGGATTTTTTTCTCCCATCGCAATATACAGCGTGGAAAGGGCCGTCTGATAGTCGGCAAGAGCCTGGATAAGTTCGGCTTCGCTGGACGACACGTTGGCCTGTGCATCAAGGACATCCGTATTCGTACCCACCTGGGCCTGATACCGGGCCAAAGCCATACGATAGGATTCCGTGGCTGCGGCAACGGACTTATGCGCCACCTCGATACGATCCCGCGCTTCGACAATATTCAAAAGCGCTTCCTTGACCTCGTACCCGGCGTCAAGCTTGACCTTTTCCAATTCAGCCATAATCTGGGCGACATTTTCATCGGCCTTGAGCGCATCCAGAACCTGGGTAGCGCCTCCAGCCCCCAGAGAGTAGGACATGTTGACACCCGCGGTCCAATACTCCTGACCAGAGTGGCTCCACTGCGCGGCATTTTCTTCCAGATCCATGCCGTTGCCCTTCTTGTAGTAATCCCACTCGGCATCAACGGAAGGTAAGAAATCGCTGGCCGCAATATTAAAATCCTTACGGGCGATAGCCACACTCTTCTCGCCGATACGGATATCCGGCCGTTTGGAGTAGGCTCTGGTCAACGCCTGCTTGAGTTCCATGGCAAAAGGCCGCTCGTCCAGTTCTCCCACGTACTCCACATCCGCCTCCAACGGCAGATTCAGCAACGTATTCAGCTTGGCTTCGCGAGTGGCCACACGGTTACGGGCTTTCACCAACTCCTGTTCAGCGGACGCCAGGTCCGTTTCAGCCTGCAACACGTCGAGACGCGGCTTAAGCCCAACGTCATAGTAAGCCGTGGTCACTTCCAGCTGCGACTTGAGCCGTTCCACGGAATCCTCGGCGCTCTTCACGTCCATACGTCCCTGAAGCAGCCCCAGAAACGTTGTCTGAATCTCACCGATAAGCGTCAATTCCGCCTGCTCAAGTTTCGCCTCGGTCTGTTCCTCCTGAAGCATGCCCTTCTGGAAGGCGTTCAAAAGGGAGATACCGGGAAACAGTGGTTGCGACACATTAATATGAAAAGCCCAAACATCGCGACGGCCACTTGTTGCCGTGGCGGGTTCACGATCCTTATGGGTATAGCCGTATCCCATAGTGGTGGAGGGCAGCATGTCCGTAAACGTGGACCCGGTTTCGTATTCAGCTCCGGAAAGCTGGGCCCGTGCCGCCACAATCGCGGGGTTGGCCTCCAGACCGCGCTCCACACAGGCTTTCATGTCAAAAACCCGGGGCGCACTTTGCGCTGATTCAGCATCACTCTGCTGAGCCCAGACCCCCCCGCAGGAAACCAGCAACAGGGCCAAACTGACGGCAAGCGTCCGTATGTGCATATCTACTCCGTATTCACGCATTTTTCTTGTTCCGTTGTATCTCCACATCGGGTGATTGAAACAGGCGTTTAGCACCATGTTGGATTGCTGACAAGCCTTGTGAAAAAAAGCGTTGAGGTCAGGCTCCGCCACAATCTGAAGGATCGCCGTGGAGTTTTTCCAATGTATGCCGCAATGCCGGAAGCACGACGCCCAGACACTCCCGTACGGCCTTGGGACTTCCCGGCAGATTTATAATCAGCGATAGCCCCAGCGTACCGGCTACGGCTCGGGAAATCATGGCGTGCGGGGTTTTGGCGAGGCTTTCCGACGTCATTGCCCGTTCCATTCCGGGCAGACGCTTCTCAATAACCCGCAGGGTCGCGTCCGGGGCCACGTCACGAGGAGCCACACCGGTTCCACCTGTGGTCACAATGAGGTCTACCCCCTGCCCCCAGGCCAGATCCATCAGCAATAACTGCAAAGAACTTTGATCGTCCGGCAAAAGATAGCCCATCGTAAGGGAAACGTCGAGATGTTCCCCGAGCATTTCACCCACAAGCGGGCCTGCAGTATCGATCCGCTCACCGCGAGCGCCCTTGTCGCTGAGCGTAACCCAGGCCACAGACCACCCCCGACGCTCAACATGAAGACCTTCCCAAAGCCCCGGGGTCAAGTCCCGTTGCGCGGCAAACAAACGCAACGCCCGGCCCGGACGCTCCGGCTCTCCTGGTTCCAAATGAAATCCCACGGCCCGCAATACTGGCCCATGGTCGTCGCAAAGCAATGTACCGGCCCGCAGGGATTCTTTGTGCGTCCAATCAATTTCGACGCGCTCTCCCTTGGAGACGGCATGTTCAAGCTGCACCTGATGCTTGGTTGTGGGCATCATGCCTCCTCTGCTACGGATGCCGCATACTTTCTTACGCGTTCCAAAAAAATATTTCGATTGCCGGGATGCTGCAACACCACTTCATCTGCCATGGGAATACGAGGGAAGCGCTCCTGAAAGGCGCGAGCGAACAGTCCCAGGCTCCAGCCCATCCCGGGAGTGTTTTCAGGATGCCAAATCGGCTTTGGAGTGACGCAGGCGCAACTGGGAGAGTTGCTTTTCAAAACCATGCCATGCACCGGTTCCCTTACGAACCGCTCAATTCGGGGCAACACCCATTCCATCAGTTGCACGGTATAATTCCGCCCGGTACGCAACCCTACGAAAGTGGGGCAAAATACGCTCCCCCCAATTTCCGCAGGCTCCCGAGGGATGGACATCCCGCACTCCACCTCGGGACACAGGGGAACCAACCGGGCCGCGCGCTGCATTGCTTCCACCAGCACAGGCTCGCCACGCTCACCGCCATCATATCGTACACGTTCACCCAGCAGACACCGGCTGATACCGATTTTCAGACACATAACTCCCTGCCCCGTCACGCCACAAGCCCAGCCACCACGCAACCAAAAAAGATGCCCCAAAAGACCTGTGGTCCGCCGAAGACCAAGTACGGCGTATCCACCCTCCCGCGCATTCGCGGCACGGCCAGCGGCAAGAATCCGTTCCCCACGATCGGACCGAACACGGCAGCGGCAAAGGACGCTGCCGCTGTAAACTCCGCGTGGGGCAGCATGACCGCGGTCAACCCCGCACAGACCGGCGGCAAAAATACAGGCAATTTCGGGGGCATTCCTCCGCGATAGGTGGTGGCTGCAAAACAGACCGCCGAGGACACAACAACGGCCAGCCCAGCCCAAGCCAGAGCATTCGGCAGGTGCGCCACCCGAAACAGAAACACAGCACTCATTACCAGGGGTAAAATCAACCCACCCAAAGCCACCGCGAAGGTTTGAGGGACCAATTCCTCTCCGTAGATGCTCTCCGCACCGGCCATGCCCCGCGTGCGCAACAATTCCGCAAAAGGTGTTTCCGGACGGATCACTTCCCGCACCAGACGCTCACTCCGGTATACAGTGAACTCCAGCCCCCGGGTCAGAACCATGGCCACCAACAACACAATCCCCTGGAGTGGAGTCAGCCCCAGTCCTTCGGCGGCATGTGCCGCGATGTTGGCGGGTAAAACCACGAACAGCAGGAACAACAACGCTACAAACAAGAAAAAGGCGATAAAGGAACCTGGTCCGCCGGAATGGTAAACAAATCGCATTTCAAATCTCCCTGCGGTGTGCGGCGCATCCAGGTTGCAATTCCATTCAACCCGCGTCATATTCGCGCCCGTTGGGTTTGGGTGTTATCGTAAGGCGCTGTTCAAGTAAATCAAAAGCGAGGTCCATCATGAAAGGCATCATCCTGGCCGGAGGCTCCGGTACGCGGCTCTACCCTCTCACCAGAGCCATGAGCAAACAGCTCCTGCCGGTGCACGACAAGCCCATGATCTACTACCCGCTTTCAACGCTTATGCTGGCCGGGATTCGTGAAATCCTGATCATTTCAACCCCAACGGATCTGCCTCGCTTCCGGGAACTGTTCGGCGACGGTTCCCAACTCGGCCTTTCACTATCCTACGTGGAGCAACCCAGCCCGGACGGATTGGCACAGGCCTTCCTTCTTGGCGAAGATTTCATCGGGAATGATACGGTTTGCCTTGTGCTCGGCGATAACGTTTTTTATGGGCAGGGGCTTCCGACCATTTTGGAGGACTGCGCCCGGCTTAAAAAGGGCGGCATCGTCTTTGCCTACCCGGTCAAGGATCCCAAACGGTATGGCGTGGTTGCCTTCGACAAACACAAAACCGTGACCTGCATCGAAGAAAAGCCCGAACAACCTAAATCCCGATACGCAGTCACGGGACTCTACTTTTATGACAATGATGTCGTGGGGATGGCCCGGGAGCTAAAGCCTTCGTCCCGCGGTGAGCTGGAGATCACGGACCTGAACAACCTCTACCTCAGACGGGGCGACCTCCGAGTTGAGACCATGGGCCGCGGCTTTGCGTGGCTTGACATGGGAACCCACGATTCCCTGCTTCAAGCCGCCAACTACGTGGACGTGATCCAAAAACGGCAAGGGTTGATCATTTCCTGCATTGAAGAGATTGCCTACCGTAAGGGGTACATTGATGAAAACCAATTGCGAACCTTGGCTGCCCCCATGCTCAAGAATGCCTACGGCCAATACCTGCTGGAGGTCATCCGCGACGTAGAAGAAGGCGTTGCCAGCCGATACTAACCCTTTCCCCGGATGACCAGGCCAACGGCCGAAAAACCACGCCAAATGAAAAGCCCCCAGACATCGTCCCAGGGGCTTTTCATGCTTACTACCCGCTCTCGTAGCCATGCACCAAATCGGTGGACACGCTCACACGAAAACGGTCTACAAAAAACTTTGCTTAGTGATGCTCTTCCTGCTTGGTCTCTTTGATGCGAATCATGGCAATGCTCACGATCCATGCCAAATAGACAAAAATCAGGGAAACCCCGATAAACCCTTGCGTCGTGCTCTGCGCCATACCGTGCAGAAGTTCGCCGATCATAGTCCTTCCTCCCTGTTTCCTACGAAAATCTTGTAATTTCTTTTGCCGGATTCCCACAAAAAGTCAAGGGGTGAAAATATCATTTGCCGCTTCCGCCCAATACAGGGCTTGCTTCAAACGCAAAAAGGAAATATACAGATCGGCAATACATTAACCAACAATTTTGCCATGAACATAAAGAAACTGTTGGGAAAACTTCATCCAGGCGAAAACGAATCCCGCTCCGGCTCTTCTCGGTCTCCCAAAAAGAAGAACCCGGCGGGCGAATACGCCATTTATCTGCCGGGTGAATCCTCTTCCGGTCCCGCAGCTTCCGCAACGCCTCCCTCCGCGCAGACGGATACAGCGGACACTCCCCCCGATTCCTCGCTTGACGTCTCGCTTCCCGCACAACGCCCTGACGGCAGACCCGAGCGGCGTCATTGTTTCCGAGTCCGTTATGACGGCCTGCTCTGCCGCATCAAAGAGCTGCAAAAGACTGTTCGCGTCCACGACATAAGCGCCACAGGACTGGGATTGCGGCATACGGGAAAACGCATCAAAGCCGGCACGCGGCTTCACCTGGTTCTTGGAATTGAGGGGAAAGCCCTGCTCAAAGGGGTGATTCTTCGGGTTGTACGCCACGAACAGGGCATTCTTGGAGGGGCATTTGAAGAGTTGGACCGCCACCAGGAAGCTGCAGTAGCCCAGCTCGTCCTTGAAGCACAGAAGCAGCAGCGCCAAAAAAAAGCTTCCGCTTCCCCTGCCACGCATCCTTGAGCCAACGTTCCCCTTCAAGAAGAAGAATTGGTTTCCTGTCCCGCTTCCTGACGGCTCTCCAGAGCGGTTTGGATCGCCTCCACCAACCGAGCCTTGGGCACCGGCTTGGTGATGTATGCATCGCCACCGCAGTCCAGCACGCGGCGACGAATTTCCTCAGAGGCGTGCGCGGTTACAGCGATAATGGGTACGGACTCGTTTCCCTTTTTCTGTTCCAGTTCGCGAATGCGTTCCGTGGCCTCGTATCCGTCCATGCCGGGCATCTGGATGTCCATCAATACCAGATCATACGCTCTTTCACCGAACATCTGCACGGCATCCCGGCCATTTTCCGCCACGTCGATCACATACGGATGGTTCTTAAGATACAATTGTATAATCAGGACGTTGTCGGCACTATCCTCGGCAAGTAAAATCCGCCTGGTCTGTTCCGCATTGCCGCTCGACATTTGCCCTTCCCTCCAAGAAACTACACAGGCCTCCCCTCAGCGGGAGCCTGCCAGTTGATGCGCAAATTCTGCAAACCGTTCCAGGTCATTGGGCTGACCAGGCTGGTGGTCCTCCGGGTACAAAAGAGCCGACATAAAAAAAACACTGCCGACTTCCAACGCCATGGAGGCGCCAGCAGAAAAAGCCGCCAAGCGTTGTCGCAGCTTGTCGGCCTCGGGTCCGCCGGCTTCCTTCAAGATGTCCCGTCCCTGTTCTTCCAGGTCAGCCAGCAACAAGGCTTTTTCCCGCATCAAACGTTCATAGCCCGCCTGATCGCCCTGCTGCTCGATGACCTCGCGAGCCTGTTCTTCCAACTCCCGCAGGGACGCAATACGCCCATCCAGCCATTGGGCCAACGTCTTGTAAGCTCCTTGGGTCATGAACTCTCCCCGTTTCATTGTTGCGCCAGGAATACGTTGCCACGCAAGGAAAGGCAAGGGCAGGACACAAAAACTCGACTGCATGCCGGACTTTACACAGCCGCGATTTGATTCTACCCATACCTGACCATTCCGAAACAAGGAGGAGCCGACTTGGGCATTCTTTCCGCCAGTACGGGTCTGACCCGATACCGCATCATGGACGAAGTGAACAACGAGTTGCTGCGCGACGTTCCGCGCCTGCTCAAGCAATATCATTTCCTGGACATCGACGATTCCGCCGAGGAGCGTTCGTTCGGCTGGACCAATATCGACGACATGCTCGACGTGGACTGGAACCAATCGCCACCGGAAAAAGGACATTATATGACCTTTACGCTGCGGCTGGAAACCAGAAGAGTCCAGCCTGCCGTGTTCAAAAAACACCTTCAGATTGCACTGAAAAAGGAAATGGCCCAGGCCAAGGAGCAGGGGAAAAACTTCATTTCCCGGGCCCGCAAACAGGAAATCAAAGAGCAGGTTATGCTGCGGCTGCGTGCCCGCTCACTGCCGATCCCGGCAGTGTTCGACGTGGTCTGGAACACCCAGACCCACCGCCTCTACCTGGACACCACCAACGCCAAAGCCTGTGCCTTGTTCGAAGACCATTTTTACAACACCTTCGAACTTCGCCTGGAACCGCTAACCCCGTTTTTCCTGGCCATGGACCAATTGGGCGAAGACGCGGCCAAGACTCTTGAAAATCTCGAACCCTCCATTTTCATTTAAGGAATCGCCATGGACTTGCAACTTGTGGAACGCGAAAATCGCCTTATCGGTCAGGAGTTTCTGACCTGGCTCTGGTTCTACTCCGAAACAACCGGCGGCACCTTTCAGACAAAAGACGGCCGGGGTTTCAGCATCAACCTTGAGCAACGCATCTCCGTGCAGGGCGGCGAAGGCGAAAACCTGGCCACAGCCACGGTTTCCAGCCCTCTGGGAGAACTTACGGAAGCCCTCAGCGGTCTGCGTATCGGGAAAAAGGTCAACAAAGCGCAACTTCGCATGGAACGGGACGGAGAAACCTGGATGATTTCGGTCAAGGCCGAGGATTTCGGTTTCAGCGGCTTGAAGACACCGAAAATCGAGACGAAAAGTAACGATGATGAAGACCCGGACGGTGCGTTCCTGGAAAAAATGTATCTCATCGAAGAATGCCTTGAAATGCTCGACGCCTCCTTTGCCCGGTTTCTGAAGCTACGGCTCGGTCCGGACTGGAAGGACGAATCCGCAGGACTGACCCGCTGGGTCACGGGGGGCTGACATGGCGTCCGCCCGCACCATCGCCTGTTTCGGCGACAGCCTCACCGAAGGCTTCGGATTGGTAACCAAGCACGCCCTTCCCGCTGTGCTGGAGGGGCTGCTTCGAGAACAAGGATACGACGTAACCTGTCGCAACATGGGGGTTTCCGGGGAAACATCGGAAGACGGTCTGCGCCGCATCAAACCCGTACTCAAGCTCAAGCCATGCGTCTGCATCGTTGCTTTCGGCGCCAACGACTTCTTCCTCGGCACCGAGCCGGGCGAAACCGAAGCAAACCTTGCCGCCATGCTCGACGGCCTGAAGGCCTGCAACATTGCGCCGATCCTGGCCGGAGTTGCCTGCTTCCCGGAATTTGGGGATGAATACAAGAAGCAGTTCGATGCCGTGTTTCCGGAGTTGGCCCGGCGGTATGCCATCCCGCTCCTGCCCGACCTTTTGGGAACCTACCTCCACGATCCGGACAACACCCTCATCGACCAACTGCACCCCAACGAGCAAGGTGTTCGCAACATGGCCCGGGCGCTGGCTCCCATCGCGGCAAAAGTACTGGACGAAACCGCCTGATCCCCTTTTTGGGTGCGACATTCCCGTGAACACAAACTCACGCGAAGAGGAGTGCGCCATGTCCCCCCTGGAACGTCTGCTCGTGGACTTTTGTCGACGACCAAATCTTGAGATCTGTGCGATACCGGTTTTAGGACTCGCCGGACTGGCGTGGTGGCCCTTGGCGCTCCTCGTTATTCTGCTCCCTCTGGCCCATTGGCGCGGCACCTCGATCATCCGGCATTATCTGCCCTCTCTGGAGGAAGACCTGCAAGAACAACTCACGGAGACCAACCTCCTGGCCTGCGGCATCCACAGCGGGGAGCATCATTTCATCCTGACAGAACGCTCAGGCAGTATCGACATTCGACTGGTACGCGACCTGCCCGATACCTTCCGACTGACCGTGCTTGCCCCCAAACGCGACTACGCGGTTATGGCCACTCGGGAAGGCCGTTTGTTCCCCCCCCTAGAAACCCTGCCGCCCACCTTCGAAACAACGGACCTCGGCTGCGTGGAAATATACTACAGCGACATCGACATGGTGGAACTGGAAAACGGCACCCTGCGGTTCCATACCATGGGAGGTAGGGAGTTGGAATTTCCAGCCCGGCAGGGCGCGGCCCTGGAAGCGGCCCAATACCTGCGCCAGCGGTTGCGCGACTACAAGGCCCGCGTCAACGACGGGCTTCCGGCCTGACCAGGATACAACGGCAAGACCAAAGGACGTCCCATGCAATACGAATTGAAACTGATGGACACCGTGGCCGGAGTCGGCTGCTTTGCGGCTCTGCCCGCCCCGAACTTGAGCCTGAACCAAATACTGGACCATATGCGTGCCGCACCCTACGATGATTTCATGCACCGCTTTGCCGTGGAGCAGCTCGGCAAACTGCGCACACGCAAGGTAGAACAATTTCTCTCCACCGTATTGCAGGATCAGCGCAAAGATCCGGTGCTCTCCGCCCTGCTCGGCGAAGCCTGCCTTTCTCACCAACGCCTGGAAAAACTTCGCCCCAGCCTGGATGGGCTGGATATGACTATGGCCGCCCGCAACACTCCGGGCATTTTGTTGCGTTGGCACCTGATGCCCCAACGAGAACAGCACGTTGCCTGGTCCCGCCATTTTGCGGCCAACGCCGACACCCACGCGCCGCTCCCTGCACCGGATCGCGCCGGTCCCGACCACGAAGGACTGGACCTTCCATACGATGAAGAGGAACTCCGGGCCGTCCTTTCCTGGACTGCCGCCCAAGATATTCGCCGCAGGCTGACCGACACGCTCCCTCCGGCCCAGGAACGGCAACCCGCCCTAGAGACCGCGCTCAATGCGCTCCGGCGACTCCAAAACGCCGGCGCTTTTGCCACCCCGGAAATGCAACACAAAGCCTGCCTCAGCCCCTTTGCCCGCCTACGGCATTGGGGATTTCGCATCGTCGTTCGCAATGGACGCAACGAGCACTCTTTCAAGGGACTGCAAACGAGCTATGGACGCGGAATGACAGAAGAAGCAGCACGAGCTTCCTACGCCATGGAAGTGGCGGAACGCTTTTCGTCCTATGCCTCCATCGGAAAAAACGGCATTGACGGCCTGCGTGGCAACGGCGCTCTTGTTCGCGGAACCTTGGACGACCTGCGGGAGCAAGGTGCCCTGGATCTCATGGCGTTGCGCTCGGAAGTACCGTATCAGGGACAGCAGCTCCACTGGATGGCGGCGGAACGGGTTTCGCTCCATGGAGTGGAACCGGCCCTGGTTCCGGCACAGCTGGCCTATCTTTTCTGTAATGTAGATGAACAAAATTTATTCGGCGCACTGGGATCCACAGGACTCGCCTCGGGCAATACCACGGAAGAAGCCCGGCTCTCGGCTCTGTGCGAAGTGCTGGAACGAGACGCGGACGCGGTACACCCCCTGAACCTGCACCACTGCTTCCGTATCCGCACGGATGATCCAGAGTTGCGGACACATCTGGACCGACTGGAAGAACACGGCATCCATGTCTGGTTCCAGGACGTGACCACGGAACTCGGTGTTCCATGCTACCGATCCTTTGTTACGGGGCTGCGCGGTGACGTGAACAAGGGGCTGGGCTGCGGACTCAGCGGTCCCCGGGCTCTTGTTTCCGCACTCACGGAAACACCGTATCCCCTGCCTGGCCCGGCCAGCGCTCCCACGCCCGCGAACCTGCCGGAACGACGAGTGGAAGACCTTCCCGATCTTTCCACCGGCAGCGCCGCAGGCGATCTCCAGGTGTTGGAACAGACCCTTGTAGCCAACAACCTTTCCCCCCATTATGCGGACATGACCCGCGCCAACCTGGAAATCCCCGTATGCCGCGCCATTGTCCCTGGACTCGAACTTCTCAACGAATTTGACGTGTTCAGCAATCTCTGCCCAAGGCTCTTCCGCAACTATCTTTTGTTGTTGAAAGACGAGTCCTCCCAGCTTTCTGCCTAAAAAACCGCTCCCGACCATTTTCCAGGCCGGGAGCGGTCGTTTCTCCAGCTTCTTCCACTTCAAACGTGGTTTAAAAGCTTCAACTCACTAGGCGGAGGATTGAGGTACACCTGAGCGGCCAGATACTCCTGACCGTACTTTCGAACATAATGATTCAACAGGGTGATGGGGACAATACGTGGGATCAGTCCTTCGGCATACTGGGCAATGACCTCCCGCAATTCCTGCTTTTCAAACGGTTCCAGTTGTTTTTTGAAATACCCCTGGCAATGATCCAGGGCGTTGCGATGCCCTTTAAGAGTGGCGGGACGACGCATGCCGTGCAGCAGCCGCTCAAAATACCGATCTGAAAGTACGGCCAGATCCATGGTTCCGGCCTGGGCCACCAGCTTTCCCAGGTCACGGTAAGCCTGGACATTATGAGCCATGACCAACAGCTTATGCCGGGAGTGGAAGTCCACCAGACGCCCAGGCGTCAACCCGGACTTAAGCACGGCCTGCCAGCGGTGCGTCGTAAAAATCCGTTGTATGAAATTTTCCCTCAACCCTGGATCATTCAGTCGTCCGTCGTCTTCCACGGGCAACAGCGGAAATCGGTCCATGAACATCCCTGCGAACATGCCGCGGCCCTTCATGGACGGTGGGCCGCCCTTTTCCGGATACACCTTGACCCGGCTCATGCCACTGGAAGGGGAGCCGTACTTAAAAATGTACCCGCAAAGCTCTTCCCCAGCCAGCGCGTCCAGGCGCTGCTTCGCCCAGTCCTGCATTTGCGAGGTCCAATCCACTCCGGAACGACTGGTCACCAACCGAGGGGATTCCGGGTCACCCACCAAGCGCACTGCCTCCCTGGGGATGGACATACCGCATTCCATCTCGGGGCAGACAGGAACATACGTCACATGACGCCCCAGGACATCCCGCAGGTAGCGATCCAATTTATGACCACCGTCAAACCGAACATTCTTTCCAAGCAGACATTCGGCAATGCCCACTTTTGGTTGTTCCGACATACGACCTCCTCATCAGCATCAGATCTAGATGGGTTCCGCGACCACCATTTTCCAAAGCTCGTCAGACAAGCCAACGAAACATCATACCGCAATCCATGGGATTTCCCACCTATTGAGGACCAAGGGTCCACGCTTGCTCATCGGCTGAAGATGGCTTATGTTCTCTTGCTTCAACACATGACATCATCCAACCTTTTTTTCTGAAGGAAGTCCATGCCCAAACGCACCGACCTGAAGAAGATCATGCTGATCGGGTCCGGCCCGATTGTCATCGGACAGGCCTGCGAATTCGACTATTCCGGCACCCAGGCGCTGAAAGCCCTCAAAGAGGAAGGCTATGAAGTGGTCCTGGTGAACTCCAACCCGGCCACCATCATGACCGACCCGGAACTGGCCGACCGCACCTATGTGGAACCCATTGAGCCGGAAACCGTGGCCCGCATTATTGCCCAAGAGCGACCCGACGCCCTGCTGCCCACCCTGGGCGGACAGACCGGCCTGAACACGGCCCTGGCCGTGGCGGAAATGGGCGTACTGAAAGAATACGGAGTGGAACTTATTGGCGCCAATGAGGCCGTCATCCAAAAGGCTGAAAGCCGACAGCTGTTCCGCGAAGCCATGGAAAATATCGGCCTGAAGGTACCCGCCAGCGGCATCGCCCGCAGCATGGACGACGTGCGCGCCTGGGGCGAAAAGATATCTTTCCCCATCATCGTGCGGCCTGCCTATACTCTGGGCGGCACCGGCGGCGGCGTAGCCTACAACATGGAAGAACTGGAAGCCATTTCCTCAAAAGGATTGGCTCTTTCCATGAAAAACGAAATCATGCTTGAGCAGTCCGTCCTGGGCTGGAAAGAATTCGAGCTGGAGGTCATGCGGGACAAAAAAGACAACTGCGTGATCATCTGCTCCATCGAAAACCTGGACGCCATGGGCGTACACACCGGCGACTCCATCACGGTGGCCCCGGCTCAGACGCTCACGGATCGGGAATACCAGCAGATGCGTGACGCGGCTCTGGCCATCATGCGCGAAATCGGTGTGGAAACCGGCGGCTCCAACGTACAGTTTGCGGTGAACCCGGAAGACGGGGAGCTGGTCATCATTGAGATGAACCCCCGGGTTTCACGCTCTTCGGCCCTGGCCTCCAAGGCTACCGGCTTTCCCATCGCAAAAATCGCGGCCAAGCTTGCCGTGGGCTATACCCTGGACGAGCTGCCTAACGACATCACCCGCGAGACCATGGCCTCCTTTGAGCCGACCATTGACTATTGCGTGATCAAAATCCCGCGCTTTACCTTTGAAAAATTCCCCGGATCCGAAGATCATCTGACCACCGCCATGAAAAGCGTGGGTGAGACCATGGCCATCGGACGAACCTTCAAGGAAGCGTTGCAAAAGGGACTACGGTCCCTGGAAGTGGGTATGCCCGGCTTGGGCAAACACTTCGCCCCCTGCCCCCTGGACAAGGACGAACTGCTCACGGAATTGCGCAACCCCAATTCCCAACGCCTCTACGCCGTCCGCAACGCCATGCGCTGCGGCGTCGATGACGAGGAAATTTACGCAACGTCCTTCATCGACCCCTGGTTCCTCCGCCAGATCCGGCAGGTGCTGGAAATGGAAAACACCCTGCAGGAATTCGGCAAGCAGCACGGCATTGAAAACAAGGACCAGGAACTGGCCGACATCCTGCGCCGGGCAAAAGAATATGGTTACTCCGACCAGCAACTCGCCACACTCTGGAAAACCTCGCCCCGCAAAATCCGCTCGCTCCGCAAGGAATGGGACATCGTCCCCACCTACTATCTGGTGGATACATGTGCCGCGGAATTCGAGGCCCATACCCCCTACTACTATTCCACCTACGAGAGCGGCTCGGAAATTACTCCCGCACCGGGAAAGAAAATCATCATTCTGGGCGGCGGTCCCAACCGTATCGGTCAGGGCATTGAATTTGACTATTGCTGCTGCCATTCCTCCTTCCAGCTCCGGGACATGGGCATCCAATCCATTATGGTCAACTCCAACCCGGAAACCGTCTCCACGGACTACGACACCTCGGACCGGCTGTATTTTGAACCGCTGACCTTTGAAGACGTGCTCAACATCGTTGAGTTTGAACAACCCGACGGCGTCATCATTCAATTCGGAGGGCAAACCCCTCTGAATCTGGCTGTTTCGCTCATGGAAGCAGGTGTACCCATGATCGGCACCTCTCCGGACGCCATCGACCGCGCCGAAGACCGGGAACGATTCAAGCGGTTGCTCAAAAAACTCCACCTGCGCCAGCCTCTGAACGGTACGGCCATGAGCCTTGTCCAGGCACAGGAAATCGCAGGAAAGATAGGTTTTCCCCTGGTTCTGCGCCCCTCCTACGTCCTGGGCGGACGCGGTATGGACATTGTCTATTCCATGGAAGAGTTTGAACGCTATTTCCGTGAATCCGCGCTGGTAAGCCCGGAACACCCGGTGCTCATCGACAAATTCCTGGAACATGCCGTGGAAGTGGATGTGGATGCACTGGCCGACGGCGAGGACTGTTACATCGGCGGGGTAATGGAACACATTGAGGAAGCGGGTATCCATTCCGGCGACTCCGCCTGCGTGCTGCCGCCCAACAGCATCTCCCCGGACCTGATTCAGGAAATCGAACGGCAGACCAAGGCTATGGCCCTGGAATTGGGCGTAGTCGGCCTTATGAATGTTCAGTATGCCATCAAGGACGACGAGGTTTACATCATCGAAGTAAACCCCCGGGCTTCCAGAACCGTTCCCTTTGTCTCCAAGGCGACCGGCGTGCCGCTTGCCAAACTGGCCACACGCGTGATGCTCGGCGAAAAACTGAACGACATTGACCCGTGGTCCATGCGGAAAAAAGGCTGGGTCGCGGTCAAAGAGGCAGTGTTCCCCTTCAACCGCTTCCCCAACGTGGATGTGATCCTGGGACCGGAGATGCGTTCCACCGGCGAGGTCATGGGCATCGACTACGAGTTCGGTCCCGCCTTCATGAAAGCGCAGCTCGCTGCCGGGCAGGTGCTGCCCGAGGAAGGAACAATCTTCGTGGCGGTCAATGACTGGGACAAACCGCTCATTCTGCCCATTGTGCAAAAATTCCGGGAGATGGGCTTCCGCGTTATGGCCACACGAGGAACCGCCACGCATCTGTACGACAACGGCGTCACCGACGTGGAGCCATTGCTCAAAGTCTATGAAGGGCGGCCCAACGTGGTGGACCACATCAAAAACCGCAAAATCAGCCTAGTCATCAACACCGTGTCCGGCAGAAAAACCGTTCATGACTCCAAGGACATCCGCCAGGCGGCCCTGCTCTACAACATCCCCTACGTGACCACCGTGGCCGGTGCCAAAGCCACGGTCCAGGCCATTGAGGATGTACGCAAGGCAGGACTCCAGGTCCGTTGCCTTCAAGAATATCACGACAACAAAAAACAATAATCCTGATCGGAGGCGCGTTCTTTTAACCAAGAACGCGCCTCCGGCCATATGCACAAACGCACACAACCAGAACGCCCCGGTTTTCCCATGGACCGGGCAAGTGATCGCGGGGATTTCGTACAATGAAAAAAGAGTACTGTGGTCTGTTCGGCATTGATTGCCACCCCGAGGCCGCACGGATGACGTATTTTGGTCTCTACGCCCAGCAGCACCGCGGCCAGGAGTCAGCAGGCATCTGCACCTGGGATGGTGATGGAATCCGGGAGCAGCGCGGTATGGGGCTTGTGGCCGACGTGTTCAATGAACGTCATCTCGGTAAGGAGTTGAAAGGTCAAGTGGCGGTGGGCCACATCCGTTACTCCACCACAGGCGTTTCCCTGCTGCGCAACGCCCAGCCCTTCATGGTCCGACATGGCGAACACCGCTTTGCCGTGGCCCACAACGGCAATCTGGTCAACACCTACGAGCTGCGCCGTGAACTGGAACAGCAAGGCTCCATTTTTCAGACCACCATGGACACCGAAGTGCTGGTCCATCTCATTGCCAAATACCTGAACGGCAACACCCTGGAAGACGCCATCGCCAAGGCCTGCGGCCGCCTCAAGGGCGCCTATTCCCTGCTCATCCTGGCCAATAACAAACTTATCGCCATCAAGGATCCCAATGGATTCCGTCCGCTGGCCCTAGGCCGAGTGGGCAACAGCTATGTTTTTGCCTCGGAAACCTGCGCCTTTGACCTCATTGAGGCGGAATACCTCCGCCCTGTGGAACCCGGTGAAATGATCATCGTGGACAATGGCAAGCTCACCACACGAAATATCACCAAACCGCAGCCCCGCTCCTCCTGCATTTTCGAGCTGATTTACTTTGCACGCCCCGATTCCACCGTCTTCGGCGAAGTCGTGTACGAACGGCGCAAGGAGATGGGCGCGATCCTGGCCCGTGAAGCCCCGGTTGACGCGGATATGGTCATGCCCTTTCCCGACTCCGGAAACTACGCGGCCGTGGGATATGCACAGGAATCAGGCCTTCCGTTGGAACTGGCCATGATCCGCAATCACTATGTGGGACGTACATTTATCCAACCATCGCAGGACATGCGCGACTTTGGCGTTCGGGTCAAACTCAACCCCGTTAGCAGCATGATCAAGGGCAAGCGCATTCTCATCGTGGAAGATTCCATCGTGCGCGGCACCACCATCCGCACAAGGGTGAAAAAACTTCGTGAACTGGGTGCCCGCGAAATCCATATGCGTGTCTCCTGCCCCGCCATCCGGTTCCCGTGCTTTTACGGCATTGATTTTTCCTCCAAGGGAGAATTGATCGCAGCCAACAACACGGTGGAGGAAATCGCCCGATTCATTGGCCTGGACAGCCTGCACTACCTGAGCATCGACGGACTGCTGCAATCCGTCCACAAGCGTGACGGGTACTGCTTGGCATGTTTCGACGGCAATTATCCCGTGGCTCCCTCCACCAACGGCGGTAAGCTCTGCCTGGAGGACGTGGCCCGGCCCGGCATTATCGGAGAATACTGCAACAATAAATAGCGTGATTCGCTCACGCATCCGCAGGTGGGAAGAATGACCAACGGCAACGCGGATACGCATTTGCTGGATATGGCCCGGAACGTGCTGGATATTGAAATCCAGGGATTGACTGCGGTCAAGGAACAACTGGACGAAGGATTCGCCACGGCTGTCCGCCGCATCGCCTGCTGCGCCGGACGGCTCGTTGTCACGGGCATCGGCAAGTCAGGACTTGTCGGCCGAAAAATCGCGGCCACACTCTCAAGCACAGGCACTCCCTCCTTTTTTCTGCATCCCGTGGAAGGAGCCCATGGCGACATGGGCATGATCCGCTCCGAGGACGTGGTGCTGGCCATCTCCAACAGCGGAGAAACGGACGAACTGAACGCCATCCTGCCGACGCTCCGCTCTCTGGGAGCCTGGGTCATCGCCATGACCGCCAAGGAGGATTCCTCCATGGCGAAACTGGCCGACGCCGTCATTCAGGTGGCGGTGCCGCGCGAGGCCTGCCCCATGGGACTGGCCCCGACCGCCAGCACCACAGCCACCCTGGCCGTGGGAGATGCTTTGGCCGTCTGCCTCATGCAGCTCAAGGGTTTCGACAAAGGCGACTTCCGCCGCTATCATCCCGGGGGAGCTTTGGGCCAACGGTTAAGTAAACGCGTTGCCGACCTCATGCATGTAGACGAACTGCCCTCGGTCCCGGACAACGCAACCATGAGCGAGGCACTCCAGGTGCTCGATGCTGGAGGCTTCGGACTGGTCGTCTTCGAAAATCAGGCGGGACGGCTCACCGGCGTACTCACGGATGGTGATGTACGTCGCCTGGCCAGCAAGGGCATCCTCGATCCGGCTCTGCCCGCAAACACGGTCATGACCGCCAACCCCAAGGCGGCCCACCCTCAGGAATCCGCAGCCAAAGTGCTGGATGTGATGGAATCGCATCAGATTACGGTTCTGCCGGTCCTGGACAGTGACGACAAATTGCTGGGCCTCGTGCATCTGCACGATCTTTTGGGCAAGGGGCGAGTCAAATTTTCCACCAACGGAGATGACGGGACATCGTGACTTCCGATCCTTCCATCTGCAAACGTTGCGCCCTTCAGGGACCAACCTGCTGCCGCCTGGAACCGGGCCAGGAAGAATTTTGTTTTCCCTTGTCTCAGACCGAAAAGGAACGGATCCAGGAATTCCAGCCGGACGAAGGCGGCTTTGCCCTCCAGGAAAATACGGAGGGATTCGTTC
The DNA here is from genome assembly GCF_900167125.1 of Paucidesulfovibrio gracilis DSM 16080. Taxonomy (NCBI): domain Bacteria; kingdom Pseudomonadati; phylum Thermodesulfobacteriota; class Desulfovibrionia; order Desulfovibrionales; family Desulfovibrionaceae; genus Paucidesulfovibrio; species Paucidesulfovibrio gracilis. The sequence continues at coordinate 7,931 of NZ_FUYC01000004.1, read as the reverse complement.
ACAATATTTTGCGCCTTTTCCCCGGGGAAAAGGAACGCGTGCTGGCTTTGTTCCCGCGGCAAAAATTCCATTTCCGGCTTGCCGTGGACGCAAGCGGAGCCTGTCGGTTCCTGGGTTCCAAAGGATGCCGCATACCGCAGGATCTCCGACCCTATTATTGCCGGCTGTTTCCCTTCTGGGTGGTGCACAACGAGGTCAGCGTTTTTGATTCGCCGTCTTGCCTTGCCCGCAGGGAGGCGGTACACCTGCTTCGCATGTTTGAGACGTTTGATACCAACGCAGGCACGGTACGCGACCTGATGGGCCGCTTGCGCCTAGCCTGGGGACTTCCTCCCACTGCCGGTTCCAAACCGGTGAAACGCAGCTTTTGATGTGAGCCTATGAAGATTCTCAAATACCTGCTCTATACGGCCACGGCCCTGACCATCCTTGCGGCCGGTTCCTTTTACGGACTCTATCGCTGGGCCTCGGCCGATCTCCCCAACTTTACGGAAATCACGGACTACACCCCCGCCCTGGTCACCACCGTCTACGACAAACAGGGCGGCGTTCTGGGCTATTTCTATCATGAAAAGCGCTTCCTTGTGCGGCTTGACGAAATGAACAAATGGCTTCCCATGGCTTTTCTGGCCGCCGAGGATGCCGCGTTCTACGATCATGAAGGCGTGGATCTCATGGCCATTTTCCGGGCCTTCCTGATCAACCTCAAGTCCGGACGGGTCAAACAGGGCGGCAGCACCATCACCCAGCAGATCGTCAAGCAGCTACTGCTCACTAACGTCAAAAGCTATGAACGCAAACTCAAAGAGGCTATCCTCGCCTATAGGTTGGAGAACTATCTGACCAAAGAGGAAATCCTCACTATCTACCTCAATGAAATTTTTCTCGGCTCCAACAGCTACGGCGTGGAAGCCGCTGCGCGGACGTATTTCGGCAAACACGCCCTGGACCTGACCCTGGCGGAATGCGCCATGCTTGCCGGGCTGCCACAGGCTCCCAGCCGCTACAGTCCCTACGCCAACTTCGATCTTGCCAAAGATCGTCAACGCTACGTGCTCGGCCAAATGCACGAGCAGGGCTGGATAACCGAAGCGGAACGCCAAGAAGCCCTTGAACAGGAAATAGTACTCAAACGCATGCCCGATCCTTCCTGGGGAACAGGGGCATATTACCTGGAAGAAGTTCGCCGCTGGCTCATCGACAAATACGGCAAGAACCAAGTGTACGAGCGTGGCTTATCCGTTTACACCGCTTGTGACCCCAAACATCAGGCCGCAGCGGAGGCCGCTCTGCGCGAGGGTTTGGAAAACTCGGCCAAGCGGCGCGGCTGGCCCGGACCATTGGGCAACGTGGACGAAGATCCGCAACTCCTGCAACGCCTGGAAGCCCAGGAAGTCGTACCCGACGACATTGCTGCCGGCGACTGGCTGATGGCCATGGTCACCGATGTGAGCAAATCCAAAGCCCAAATCAAAGTTGGACCGCTCACCGGGACGATTCCGGTTTCCAGCATGTCCTGGTGCCGGAAACCAAATTTGCGGCAACGCGCATCCTGGGCACGCAAAATCTCCGATGCACGCAAGGTCGTGGGGAAAGGAGATGTGGTCTGGGTTTCGGTAAAAGAACGGCCCGAGCAGGGGGAAAAAGATTGGATCTTTGACCTTGAGCTGGAACCCGAAGTGCAAGGCGCCCTGGTCTCCATCGTCCCGGAAACCGGCGAGGTTCCCGCATTGGTGGGCGGCTACGACTACATGAGAAGCGAGTACAACCGCGCCACCCAGGCCCGCCGCCAGCCAGGCTCGGCCTTCAAGCCATTGGTCTATTCCGTGGCTCTGGACAACGGCATGACCCCGGCTACCCTGGTGAAGGATACGGCCATCGTCTTTGAGAACGAAGATGGATCGGTCTGGCGGCCGGAAAACTACGCTCACCGCTTCTACGGGTGGCTGTCCCTGCGGACCGCGCTGGTCAAATCCAAAAACCTTGTGACCATCCGCGTTGCGCACAAAGTCGGCATCCAAAAAATCATCGAACGTGCCAAAGCCCTTGGTTTGGAGGCGGATTTCCCGCAAGATCTCTCTGTAGCCCTGGGATCCGCCTCGGTGACGCCCATCAACCTCTGCTCCGCCTACACGGTATTCCCTCGCGGCGGTTCCTGGGTCGAACCGCGCCTTGTTCTTGAAGTCCAAGATGTCTGGGGAGAACAAATCTATTCCTCGGAGCCTGTTACCCACGAAGTCATCAGCCCGCAAACCGCCTACCAAATCTGCTACTTGATGCAGGAGGTCGTACAACAGGGTACCGGACGGCGCGCCCGTGTCCTGGGCCGCCCACTGGCCGGGAAAACAGGCACCACCAACGATGAGCGTGACGCCTGGTTCATGGGCTATTCCCCGTACCTGCTCACTGGCGTATATGTCGGCTTTGATGAACCGCGCTCCATGGGAGCCGGCGAAGCGGGCAGTTCCACGGCCCTTCCCATCTGGATTGATTATCGTAAGGAAATTGAGGAAGACTATCCGCTTCAGGACTTCGAACAACCTGACGGTATCGTCATATCCCGCGCCAGTTTTGAAGAGGGTTCCCGAGACGGCATGCGTATGGTATCCTACTTTCTGCCGTTCAAAGAAGGAACGCAGCCCGTCCCCACGCCCACGACAAATCCGGGCTCCACAGCTCCCGGTGCTCAGGGGGTGGATGACGATCTGCTCAAGCAGGGATTCTAAAGCCTTCCAAATGGCGGCCGCTGGTTCGGCCGCCATCTCTTTCTCCTTCTTGAGCAGCCCAAACCGGATCAAACCAGACGGCCGGTCAACTGAATTGGAGGAAAACCATGAAGCTGGAACTCTATCAAGTGGACGCGTTTTCTTCACGCTTGTTCGGAGGCAACCCCGCAGCCGTAGTGCCGTTGTTTGAATGGCTCAGCGATGACCTTTTGAGCGGTATTGCGCAGGAAAACAATCTCTCCGAAACCGCCTTTTTTGTTAAACGCGGTGAATACTATGAGCTTCGCTGGTTCACGCCTTGCGGAGAAGTCGACTTATGCGGTCATGCGACACTGGCGGCCGCCCATGTTCTGTTCGAGCAGCTGGGCTACCAAGACCAATGCATTGTTTTCGCCACCCGAAGCGGCAGACTGTTTGTGGATCGGGACCAGGGTTGCGTGCTTTCCATGGACTTTCCATCCTGGCCGGCAAAGCCCTTCCAGGTGACGGAGCGGGTGCAGCGCGCCTTGGGCGCCAGACCGGACGAACTCTATTTTTACCAGGATTTCATGGCGGTATTCGAATCCGAAGAACAAATCCGAACCCTCTCCCCGGACATGGAACGCATCGCCGAGCTGGACGGACTGAGCATGATCGTCACGGCCCCAAGCGAGGAATACGACTTCGTGTCCCGGGTGTTTGCGCCCAGCGTTGGCATTCCGGAAGACCCGGTCACGGGGTCGGCGCATTGTACGCTGGTTCCCTACTGGGCCGATCGACTGAACAAGTCGGAACTCCGAGCCTACCAGGTTTCAAAACGCGGTGGAGAATTGCTTTGCCGTCACATGGGCGACCGCGTAAAAATCGCCGGTCCCGCAGTCCTCTACCTCAAAGGCACAATCTACCTGGAACACGAAGAGTCCTGCCACACTTGAGGGAAATACCGTTTTTCGGCCTCGCCAGGGGACGCCGCTGCACACGGTTTTTAGAGCAACTTCAAATGCCAGTTGAATTTGCTTGTACGTTGTGCGGCGCGTACCTTTTTGGGCCAATTCTCCCGCATATCCACAAGCCAGGCATATCCGGCACGCTCCAGCGCCTTTGACTCGCTAGACAAATCCAGTTCCCAGTCCGGATATACCCAATAATTCTGGCCCAGGGGCTTCACCCAGCACCCCTCTCCCTTGGGACTGGAATATGTTTCGCCAGGTTTGACACCCTGTCCCAGCACACGGGAGATGCCCAAGGGCCAGGAACCTTTCAGCACCATTCCCAGCGGCAACGGCGACTCCGCGGGGAGACGTAAAAACTCTTCCCCGGAAAGTTCCGGACTTACAAACGCACCGGAAAACCCCTGCTCCGCCAAAACCTGCACCGCCATGGCATTGGCGATATTGCAAAACGGCCCAGCCAAAAGGCGCACATCGCCGTCAGGCACCAAGGCACGCTGCCAGGGAGCATTCAACACCAATGTCCGCGCGCCCTTGTCCAACGCCATTTGGACCAATTCCTTCCAGCGCGGCTCCTCATTTGGCCAGATCACGGGGGGAAGCCACCACCAAATCTTACGCCCCAGCGGTTTGGGCAAATTACTCACCAACCGATCTTCCAGCCAGAGGCCGGTTTCGGAACGTACTTTCCCTTTTGGCGGAGTACGGAACAAGCTGATATGCCGCGAGCCGGATAGTTTCACAGGACGCGGCATGGTGGGTACAAATGACGACCCTCCGGCCGAATCCGCATCGTCCGCACCAGCCAAGCGTTTTTCCTGGTCGCGCATGGCATGCATCAAACCCGGCTCCCGACGGTCGATCAGAAAGACACGCATCCCAGCGGTTGCCGAAGGACCACGACCTCCCGGAAGGTCCAGACGCCCCCCCTTGGGAACACGTTTGCGCACGGGCAAAACCCGATGCCCGGCTTCATCCTCATACCCAACACGGAGAAGATCCCCGGGCAACAGCTCCTGACGCGGCTTCAAATAGGGTTTGCGGTTCTGGGTACGAACTGGTCCGAGAAACAACCCAGATCCCGTATCCTTGTCCGGCTGCACCGGAGTAAATGTCCGCTGCGGCAAAAACACGGAATGAGTGCCGGGGCGTCCCAAGGCCTGTTCCAGCAGACTGAGCGCGTCCTTTTTAGCCTGGGCATCCTTGGGGTGGTCGCGCAATAGCTGGTAGGCCTTCACCGTGTAATAAACGTAGTGCGGTCCCTTCTTCCGTCCCTCGATTTTCCACGCGCTGACCTTGGGCATCTGCAATAGGGGTTTCGTCAACACATCCAGACTCAAATCCATGCAGGAAAAAGCCCGCCGTCCCTGATCATCCCGCCCATGACGGTACAGACGCCGACAGGGCTGCACACAGCGCCCGCGTAGGCCACTTTTCCCGCCCATGTAACTGGACCACCAGCACCGACCGGAAATCGAGTAACAAAGCGCCCCATGCACGAATATTTCCAAATCCAGCCCTTCGGGGCACGCCTCCGTCATCTGCCGTACTTCGTCCAGATTCAGTTCCCTGGGAATAACCACACGATCGGCCCCCATGTCATGAGCCATGGCAAGCCCAGCAGGGTGCGTGATATTCGCCAACGTGGAAAGATGTAGTTCGCCTTGAAACCCCACCTGCCTCGCCAGAAGCAACATAGCCGGATCCTGCACGATCAAGGCATCGGGGTGCACCAGCCGGGCCGCCCGATCCAGCAGACGCCCGGCCGCGTCCTCGTCTCCGGGCTTGACCAGGGTATTCATGGCAACGTACACCTTGCTTCCTTGATCATGCGCCAAATGCGTAAGCCGCGCCAATTCGCTGATGGAAAAATTGTTGGCCTGCATGCGTGCAGAAAAATGCTTCAGCCCAAGATAAACGGCATCGGCACCGGCGGCCATGGCCGCCAAGAAACTCTCACGCCCACCGGCGGGAGCCATGATCTCCGGGACAAAGGCCTCGGCATTATTATTTGTATTCATCGTCAATCTGTCCAAAGAGGGCTAAGCCCATGGTAAAAAAGGTTTGCAGGGAAGTTAGCGTAGGTGAAGTGCTGCCGATTGGTCAATCGGTCCGGCCAGGAGAATTCTTTGAGCTTCGCCTGGAAAATCCAGGCTGGAGCAACTGGCGGCCCGGCCAATTCGTTATGATCCGGCCGTCGGACTGGGACCATTCCCTGCTTTGGGGGCGCCCCTTCTCCATTGGACGCGTCCAAGGGCCGGATGGAGATCTGTCCATCTTCTTCCAAAACGTAGGCCGGGGAACGGCACGAATGGCACAACTTTCCCCCGGTGACAAGGTTGTTGTCTGGGGTCCGCTGGGCAATGGATTTGCCGTGGAACCAGACACCCCGACCCTGCTCCTGGCCGGAGGAATCGGCATTGCCCCGTTCGTCGGCTACATGGAAGCGCACCCCACCTCGCAAAATGTGGAACTGGTCTTTGCCCATCGCCTACCTGTGGAATGTTACCCGTATACTGCGTTTTCCCAATGTCCCCATTCCTGCCTGGAAGAAAACAGTTCCGATGACCTGCCCAAAATCATCAAAGCGGTGCGTGACAAAGTAAATGAATATAGAGACGGACTAATACTGTGTTGTGGACCGACCCCCTTCATGCGCACAGTACGGACCGCAGCACTGGAATTCGGAGCCAGAGCGCAGCTTTCTCTGGAAAATCGCATGGCCTGCGGCGTGGGAGCCTGCCTCGGCTGTGTGTGCCAGGACGGCAAAGGCCATCATGTGCAGACCTGCACTCGCGGACCTGTTTTCTGGGCCACAGACGTCACCCTGTAGACACATTCGGAGGTAGCTATGGATCTCAGTGTAGACGTTGCCGGTCTTTCCTTCAAAAACCCGGTACTCACGGCCTCCGGCACGTTCGGGTTCGGTATGGAATTTTCAAATTTTGGCAACCTGGAAACGTTGGGCGGTGTCGTAGCCAAGGGACTCTCCCTTAAGGCCCGTGAAGGCAACCCCATGCCCCGCATTGCCGAAACCCCTTGCGGCATGCTCAATGCCATCGGCATCCAAAACCCCGGCGTTGACTCCTTCATGCGAAATGTCCTGCCGACCTTTCCTTGGAAAAAAACACCTTTGGTGGCCAATCTCTATGCCTGCGCTCCGGAGGAATTTGCGGAACTCGCCGCAATCCTGGCAGACCGAGAAGAAGTGGCCGCGCTGGAGGTTAATGTTTCCTGCCCAAACGTTAGTCAGGGCGGAGCACTCTTTGGTGCGGATCCGAACCAGATTGAACGCGTAACCCGTTCCGTTAAGCAGGCTGCCGGGGCAAAGCCCGTCTGGGTCAAGCTCTCTCCCAATGTCACGGACGTTTCCGTTTGCGCCAAGGCGGCGGAACAAGGCGGCGCTGACGCCCTCTCCCTGATCAACACGCTTCTTGGGATGGCCGTGGATATCCATACCCGAAAGCCGCTTCTGGCCAACGTGGTGGGCGGGCTTTCCGGTCCGGCAATCAAGCCCGTTGCCCTGCGTTGTGTCCATCAAGCGGTACAGGCCGTTTCCATTCCAGTTGTGGGCATTGGCGGCATTTCCTGCGCCCAGGATGTGCTGGAATTTATCCTGGTCGGAGCGCACGCCGTCCAAGTGGGGACAGCCAACTTCCTGCGTCCTGACTTTGCGTTCCGTCTCGTCGATGACCTGGCGCATCTCGTTTACAACATGGGCATTACGTCCTGGGACAGCTATCGCGGTACGCTTGAAATATAAGGGGAAAAAACTTTTTTTATTTTTTTACCCCTTTACCCCTTGCCAGCAAAATTGTTTTATATTAGGTCATTCTTCCTCGCGGAGAGGTGTCCGAGTCCGGCTTAAGGAGCACGCCTGGAAAGCGTGTGTGGGGGAAACTCCACCGGAGGTTCAAATCCTCTCCTCTCCGCCATTTCGACAGTACAAGCCCCTACTCACACTGAGTAGGGGCTTTTCTGGCTCTCCATCAAATAAAGGGGCAATCGCGAAGAATTCCTAAAAAAAGGGTCTGGCAAAACGACTCGCCAGACCCTACAAGCGAACTCGATTCCGACTAAAAAAAGGAGTTGAGCTTGTGGAGCGGATTCTAATTGGATTGCCGGATTTTACAATCAAAAAGATCGTGTCTGTTCAGCCTGCGGTGATCGAAGTTGAGTACACTGGTCAGCCAGCCTGTCCTCACTGTCAAAGCCGGGCATTGCGCCTCAAAGACAGTTTTTGGCGGTTCATACGCAATGTGCCGTTTCGCGGTCG